>CAMSWH010000014.1 GCA_947064765.1 uncultured Clostridium sp. | reverse complement strand
CAGTTGAAGACGTATTCACAATCACAGGACGTGGAACAGTTGCTACTGGTAGAGTAGAAAGAGGAATTGTTAAAGTTCAAGATGAAGTTGAAATCGTAGGATTATCAGCTGAAAGAACAAAATCAGTTGTTACTGGTGTTGAAATGTTTAGAAAATTATTAGACCAAGCAGAAGCTGGAGATAATATCGGTGTTCTTTTAAGAGGAATTGATAGAAAAGATATTGAAAGAGGTCAAGTTATTGCTAAACCAGGAACAATCAACCCACATACAAAATTCAAATCAGAAGTATACGTTTTAACAAAAGAAGAAGGTGGAAGACATACACCATTCTTCAATGGATATAGACCACAATTCTATTTCAGAACAACAGACGTTACAGGTGTTATTGATTTACCAGCTGGTGTTGAAATGGTTATGCCAGGTGATAACGTTTCAATGACAATCGAATTAATTACACCAATCGCTATTGAAAAAGGACTAAGATTTGCTATCCGTGAAGGTGGTAGAACAGTTGGTTCTGGTGTAGTTTCTGATATAATTGAATAATCAAAAACTTAAATATTTATATATAAGGGTTTCCCAATATAAAAGGGAAACTCTTTTTTTATATTATAGGAAATTTCTCTGAAATTCTTATAATATAAAGTCTTCGACAAAATTTATACATTTGATTAGCTATGTTAGAAATAGTGAATTACAGATAAGTTATATAGATGAAAGACGAGCATTTGTAAGCAAATTTGTTTTTAAAGTTTTTACAAAATATTGTATTTACAATGTGTATATTTTTGTATAGAATATAAATGATAATTATAATTGAATAATAACATTAAGAAACAATGTATAAGAAAATAAATGAATATATAATATAAATAATAAAGGGAGATAATATGTCAAAACTGGCTATAAAAGAAATATTAGATATACCACAACTATCATTCTATTTAGAACCACACGAGTTTTCTTTTTTTACTACAAAAGTAAAAGATTTTGAAACTCTAGCAAATATATATAATTCTGAAAAAGTAGATGCTGTATTAAATATGAATGGAAGTTTATATAGTGAATATGAGGGTTTAGAAAATTCAAATATTGACGCTAATTTTATTGCAGAAAGATTAAATTCTATACCTGACACAAGAGACTCGCAAGTAACAAGAGCTTATGCTGATGCTATGAAATCAGTTCTTACTTTAAACTCAAAATTAGTAAATAGAGATAGTTTAATATTATTTTTAGGAGGACTTGCTTCTAAATATTTAAAAGATATTAATAATCTAAATAAATTTACAGAGATTGTTTATACAAATGGAGATATAATAAATGTAAAAAATGGTAATGCAATAAAAAAAGATGCTATAGTTGGTACTCAAAAAATTTCTTTAGAAGAAGTAAAAGCATCTTTGGCAGAAGGTATATTAATAGCATTCAAAGAATTACAGGAAAATTTAAAAAGAAATAAAAATTTTAATGTAAGAGGTACATATATAGGTAGGGGATTAAGTGCAGCTCCTGAAAAATTAAGTTTTAGCTTAGAAGATTTAGAGTCAACAAGTAAGAGTAAATTAGTCTTTGAGAGTTTAGGAATAGATAGAGTTAAAGATTTATATAATAAAAGAATAGTAACATATTCTGATTTATTAAAGATGGCTAGTAATAATCAAATTTCAAAAACTGATGTTTTACTACTATACAAAGAAGGAATACTAAAAAAAGATGATATTTTAAAAAAAGTTTTCAAACAAAAAGATTTTCAATCAGTTTTAGGAAAGAAAGAAGAAAATTTAGATATAAAATTATTATTATATACAATAGGTGAAATAGAAATAAATACTTTAGAGAAAACATTTAGGACTACAGAAAATGCTAAAGAAATGGAAGTTACACCAGAATTTTTAAAAAAGATTTCTAAGTATTATGACCATAAAAAAATAGGAGAATTATTAACTCATAATGTTCTTAGTTATACAGAATCAAAAATCTTTTTGCAATCACTTGTTGAAAATAGTGTTATAGATAAATCAGAAGAAACTTATTTTGAAAAATTAATGGAAGACTTTAAATGTAATGAATTGCTAAACCAAGTTGAGACTGTTGGATTAGAAAAAACAGAAAATATAGGAAAGAGATACGAATCCAGAAAAGGAATTACAATAGATCCTCAAATGAGATTAGCATATTTAGAAAGTATTGGCTCTGTAAAAAGAGTAAAAGTAAATGGTCAAATGTGGATTACAGAAGATGAAAAAAATAGAAAGAAAACCAATTCTTTAGATGGCTATGAGCTTTTAATAATACCAGATAAAAAAATTGCAATTCTTGAGAAATTTTATGAAGTAACAAGGGATTCAAAAGGAAATATGCAATATAAGAAAAATGAAAAAGGAGCATATGTTCCAGCTATTTCAAATGCAACATACATAATGCCAATAGGACTTGCAAAGGATTTAATTGAAAATAAAAATAAGAAGGATTTAATAGAGTCTAGGTATGTACATAGAACTTTTCATACAGCAGATTGGGTAAGAGCTAATGAAAAAAAGATGCTAAGAATAAATCCAGAAATAGAATTTGAAGAACAAAATACTGATATATGGGCTAAAAAGATATCAGAAAACTACAAAAAGAATAAAGATATAAGAAGCTTGTAGTTTTAGTATAAATTTAAAATAAAGGAATAAATATATGGATATAAATACGTTTAAAAAGATTATAAAGTCAATAAAAGATGATTTTTTAGAAAATAAAAATATTATACAAGAGGCTATAAATGAGGAATCAGAAAATGGATATATAGTAAATTTTGAAGATATTATAGAAGAAATCCGGAAAATCTGAAAATGATATTATAGAAAATAGTAAAAGTAATAAGAAAAAACAGGAAATAGCAGTTATATATAAAGGTCATCCAGAAGTTACCATTAATAATATTATTGATTCTATATTTTTTAATAATAAAATATCTTTTTGCCCAGAAGGATATGAAATTTTATCTACAGTAATAATAGAATTAATAAATAATATCTTAGAAGAATATAAAATGGAAAAAAATTTTACATATATAGATAATATTAATAATATAATAATAAATCAAAATAATTATGATAAAATAATTTATGTAGGTGATTATTTTGAATATGAAAATGAGCAATATAATTTTTGTAAAGCGCTAGAATACAATTCATATGGCTTCTTGAAAGTTTATATTGATAAAACAAAATATAAAGAAGAATATAAAGAGTTAACAAAATATTCATATAAAAAAAATATTAGTATAGAATATTATGAGAATATAAATGAATTTATTGAAAATGTTAATAAAGACGATACTGTAATTATATATGAATCATCAGAAAGTATAGATAGTATTTTAAAAAATATTAGTCCTAAAAAAATTTATACGCATGATGAATTTTTAAATAATTATAGATTTAATAAAACTTAAATTTCTATAATATATATTTATAAAAAAGAGTAAATATTATATAGATAAAGTAATTTATGTAGGGATTTCACATTATATAAACCGAATTCTTGGTCAAATTATAAGAAAAGTATTGATTTTTTTTGATAAAGACTTTAAAATAATAATGTCTCTAATAAATCATTTTATAAAATGTTTAGGGGGGTTATAACTTTTGAAAATATTATTAGATGCAATGGGTGGAGATAATGCACCAGATGCTGTAATTAAAGGAGCAATAAAAGCTACAAAGGAAATAGAATCAGATATAGTTTTAATAGGAAATGAGGAAGTAATAAACTCTAAATTAAAAGAATTTTATGGAAAAGATAAAATTTCTGATATTACTAACAAAATTACAATAAAACATACAACTGAACAAATTGAAATGGAAGATATACCAACACAAGCAATAAAACAAAAAAAAGATTCATCAATGGTAGTTGGTTTTAAAATGTTAAAAGAAGATGAGGGAGATGTATTTATATCTGCTGGAAATTCTGGAGCATTATTAACAGGGGCTACACTTTTAGTTGGAAGAATTAAAGGGATAGATAGGCCAGCTATAGCACCAGTATTACCTGCTTACAAGAAAAGCTTTATGTTAATGGATGCAGGTGCTAATACTAATTGCAAACCACTAAATTTAGTTCAATTTGCTCAAATGTCTACAATATATTTAAAAAATACTTTTGGTATCGAAAATCCTAAAGTTGGATTACTAAACATAGGAACAGAAGAAACAAAAGGAAATGATTTGGTAAAAGAGACATATAATATATTAAAAGAGCATAGTGATGAATATGGAATTAATTTTATTGGTAATGTAGAAGGAAGAGATTGTTTTTCAGGAGAGGTAGATAGCGTTATAACAGACGGATTTACTGGTAATGTATTCTTAAAAACTACAGAAGGTGTTGGAAAGTTAGTTAAAAGAAATTTAACAGAAAGTTTAAAAAGAAATATTTTTACAACATTGTCTGCAATTCCATGTTTGCCAGCCATAAAGAGATTTTCTAAAACCATGGATTATAAAGAATATGGTGGAGCATTATTTTTAGGAGTAAAAAAACCTGTCGTAAAAGCCCATGGAAGTAGTGATGAAAACTTATTTTATTTTACATTAAAACAGGCCGAGAACTTTGTTAAAAGTAAGGCAGTTGATAAAATGAAAGAAGAATTTGAAAAAAGCTAAAAAAGACTTGACAATTTAATAAACATATAATAAAACTAAAATATAAATTTTAGGAAATTTAAAAGGAGGTATAATATAAATGAACACAGAGGAAGTTTTTGAAAAAGTTAAAGCAATAATAGTTGAACAATTAGGAGTAGCTGAAGCTTCAGTAACAATGGAAGCATCTTTTATAGATGATTTAGGAGCTGATTCTTTAGATATAGTTGAATTAGTTATGGCTTTAGAAGAAGAATTTGATATGGAAATTCCAGATTCAGATGCTGAAAAAGTAGTATCAGTTGGAGACGTGGTTGAATATATAAAAGAAAATGTATAATCAAAAGAAAAAATGATTGAAAGGTGAATAACCTTTCTTTTTTTATTAAAAATACTTGTAAATACTTATAAATAAGGATAAAATATATATATGATTTTAGAAGGAGGTGAAAAAATGTTTTTAGGATTAGACAAGTTTCAAGAAGATATAGGCTATAAATTTAAAGATGAATTTTTATTAAAAACAGCATTAACTCATACATCTTATGCTTATGAGCATAAAACTAAAAGTTATGAGAGATTAGAATATTTAGGAGATAGTATATTAGAATTTGTAACAAGTGAATATCTATTTGAAAATTATGAACAGTTATCAGAAGGAGAAATGACTAAAGTTAGAGCTTATTCTGTATGTGAAGAAAGTTTATATAAAATAGCTTTAAAGCATAATTTTAGTGATTTCTTGTATCTTGGAAGAAGCGAGAAAGCTATGCATACAGATAAAAAAGCAATTTTAGCAGATTCAGTTGAAGCTGTTATTGCTGCAATATATTTAGATTCAAAAGACATAAATATAGTTAAAAAATTTATAATAGACAATATAAAAGAACAAGTTGAATTTGGAAGTCAAAATGTAGGAGTAAAAGATTATAAAACAGCATTACAAGAAAGATTACAAGAACATGGGGAAGTTAGTATTAAGTATACAATAATAAAAGAAGAAGGACCAGATCATAACAAAAATTTTACTGCTGAGGTTGAATGTGAAGGTAGGAAACTTGCAGTAGGAGAAGGAAGAAGTAAAAAGGCAGCGGAAATGGAAGCAGCAAGAAAAGCAATGGAAGCAATAAAATATGGAGGTATAAAAATATAATGAAAAGAAAATATATAATTCCAATATTTGTACCACATTTAGGATGTCCTAATGATTGCACATTTTGTAATCAAAGAAAAATTAGTGGACAATTAAAAGAAGTAACTCCAAATGATGTAAGAGAAACTATAGACTTTTACCTAAGCAATTTCAAAGAAAAAGATACCAAAAAAGAAGTAGCTTTTTATGGAGGAAGTTTTACAGGAATAGATGAAAAAATTCAAGAAGGTTTATTGAATGCAGTATATGATTATATAAAAGATAGAAAAATAGATAGTATAAGAATTTCAACTAGACCAGATTATATTAATAAAGATATTTTAAAAAGGTTAAAAAAATATAAAGTAAAAACAATAGAACTAGGAGTTCAATCAACAAATAATTATATTTTAGAAAAATGCAAAAGAGGCCATACACATGAAGATGTAATAAAAGCTTCTAAATTAATTAAAAGATATGGTTTTAAATTAGGACACCAAATGATGATAGGACTTCCAGAATCAACAGAAGCAGACGATATACAAACAGCTAAAGATTTAATTAAATTGAAACCTAAAATTGTTAGAATTTATCCTGTTTTAGTTATTAAAGGAACAGAACTTGAAAAAGAATACAAAGAAGGTACATATGAACCATTAACTGTAAGTCAAGCTGTTGAAAGATGTAAAGAATTGTGTTATTTATTTGGAAAGAAAAAAATAAATGTTATTAGAATTGGACTTCAAAGTACTGATACAATTTGTGCACCTAATAATGAAGGTAGCGAAGTTGTTGCAGGTCCTTATCATGAAACTTTTAGACAATTAGTAGAATCATCAATATATTATGATACTATTTTAGAAAAAATTAAAAAAATCAATACCAAAGTAAAAGAAGTAGAAGTATTAGTACATCCACAGAATGTTAATAATGTTGTTGGATATAAACGTGAAAATATCAATAAACTTAAAGAGATGTATGATGTTGATGTTGTTGTAAAACAAGATATTAAACATTCAGAAAATAAAATTGATGTTAGAATTTCTAAAAAATACAAAGATTTTATAGATGATAAAGAAAAAGTTACTTCTAAAAGATAATGAGTATTAAAAGTTTGATTTATAATACTAATAAAAATAGTATAAATTTTGAAAAAACACTGATACTAAATGTATGAGTGTTTTTAAATTTTTTTATCAAATTATAGTCATTATACTGGGATGTGCTTTAGCTGCATTTGGAACTACAAATTTTCTTTTGCCTAATCAATTATCTAGTGGAGGATTTGCTGGTATTGCGACAATCTTATATTATTTTTTTAATGTACAAATGAGTATAACTATTCTAATTTTAAATATTCCTATTTTTATATTAGGATATTTAAAACTCGGAAAAAAATTTATATTTAAAACTATTTTTGCAACATTTCTATATTCAAAATTTATAGATTTATTTGAGGGATTTGGAACATTTACAGAAGATAGATTACTTGCTAGTTTATACGGTGGTTTTTTTATAGGAATTGGATTAGCACTTACTTTTAAAGTAAATACTTCTACTGGTGGTACAGATTTAATTGCACATTTAGCACAAAGCTATAATGCAAATATGAGAATAAGTAATGTTTTAACTTTTATGGATATAGTAATAGTTATATCCAATGTAGTTGCATTTAGAGAATTTGAGGTAGGTTTATATTCTACAATTGCAATATTTATTATAGGTAAGATGATAGATGTGGTTTTTGAGGGAATAAATTTTTGTAAAATGATATATATTATTTCAGATAAATATGAAGAAATAATGGAAATTATTAATTTGGAAATAAAAAGAGGAGCTACAGCTTTATATGCAAAAGGTAGCTACAGTCAAAAAAATAAGATGGTAATAATGTGTGTTTCTAAACGTAGAGATATTGAAAGAATAAAAACTATTTCTAAGAAAATTGATGACAAATCTTTTATAATAGTAACTGATGCAAGAGAAGTTTATGGTCTAGGCTTTAAAAGCTAATTCTTTTTATGAGGTATAATCTTATCAGTATCACCTACTATAAAGTCAATGCTAGTATTATATTTTTTTGCTAGCTTAGAAAGTAATTCTATAGGAATAACTTTTTTTCCTGTTTCATAAATTGAATATAAACTTTGAGATATTTCTAATGTTTTAGAAATATCTTTTTGAGTTAAGTTATTTTTGATTCTTAAATTTTTTAATCTATTATACATAAAAAAAATCCCTTCTAAAAATATATATAGATTATATATTTTTAGAAAAGATTTGACAATAAGAGATTTTGATAGTAGTTATTTTATATAATAGAAAAGTTTAACTTTTCTATTATATAAAGATTTCGCTCAGCTTTGTATACAAGTTATTGTGTACATTTGTTTAAGCGCCAAATTTACTGAAAAATTAAATATTTTTAAGATTTGTTACTTCTGGATATCTTTCATAAACATCAGTATCGCCAACAATATAATCAATACTTGTATTGTAATATTTTGCTAAAATACTTAATAAATCAACTGGAATATCACGTTTTCCAGTTTCATATAAACTATATTGTGGTCTAGTAATTTTTAATATTTTAGAAATTGATTCTTGAGATAAATCATTATCTTCTCTTAAATCTTTTAAACGTTTTATATACATATGATACTCCCTTGTTTAATTAAAATTTTATTAGTATTTAAATTTTATCATGTATTCAAATAAATACTTTTTATTGTATTTATTTAGATACTATTATAAGAAGTTTAGGTTTATTTTGCTATTGATTATTTAGCTAAAGTGTAATAAAATGAAGTAGTAAAATTAGGTAAAGGATATATTATAATGGAAAAATATATATTAGAAAATCAAGAATCTTTTAATCTTACTCATATATTTGAATGTGGACAATGTTTTAGATGGAATAGAATAGAAGATGGAAGTTATACTGGGGTAATAAATGGAGCAGTTATCAAAGTAAAAGAAGAAAATGGAAAATTTATATTTTCAGGAAAAAGTGAAAATGGAAATTTAAAAGAACTTATTAATTATTATTTTGATTTGCAGACTAATTATACAGAATATAAAAGAATATTATCAAATATAGATGAGTATTTAAAGGAAAGTATTACTTTTGGTGAAGGAATTAGAATATTAAAACAGGATTTATGGGAATGTATTATTTCATTTATAATATCTGCAAACAATAATATACCTAGAATTAAAAAAATTATTGAAAGATTATCTAAAACTTATGGAAAAGAAATAGAATTTGATGGAGAAAAATATTATAGTTTTCCGACGCCAGAAGAATTATCAAAAGCAAGTGTTCAAGATTTAAGAGAGTTAGGTTTAGGATTTAGAGATAAAAGAATATATAATACAACTAAGATGATAGTTGAAAAACAAGTTGATTTGGAAGTAATAAAAAATATGGAAACTACAAATCAGATGAGAGAAGAATTATTAAAACTTGATGGAGTAGGACCAAAAGTTGCAGATTGCATATTATTATTTAGTTTAAAAAGATTAGATGTTTTTCCAATAGATGTTTGGGTAAGAAGAGTAATGAATGAATTATATATTCATAATGAAGATGAAGAGAAGGTAAATAAAAAAGAATTACAAAAATTAGCAGAAGAAAAATTTTGCGGTTTATCTGGAATGGCTCAACAATATTTATTTTATTGGAAAAGAGAAGAGAGTAAAACTGCTTAGGAGATATATATGAGAAAATTTATTGATAATATAGTTACATTTTTTTTAGGGATACTGATAATTATTATTTCAGTAGGAACGGTATATTTTTGTTTAGACGTATTTGGGATAATTGAAGTACCACAAGAGTATAGTATTGCATCATTGTTTTATTCTCAAATAGAAGTTATTGCGAATAATGGAGAAATTCTAACAGAAGATTCCTTTCCTATTAAAAAGCTTATAAAAAACAGAGAAGATAGTACAAATGCTCAGCAGGTTGTGATTAAAGATGTAAGAGATCCGATTGAAGTAATGGAGGAAATAAAAGCACGAGAAAAAGAGCAAGAACGAGAAAATTTCATAAATGTAGAAAACTACTATTATGAACAATTAGATTATTATGGAAGAATTATTTATGAAGGATTATATAATAATTTAGATAAATTAAAAACAGGAACATTTACAATAAATTATGATAAAGCTTTTAATGATTTATTAAATGAAGAAAATGGAGAAGATACATTAAAAAATTCTTTTCAGCTTGCTATAAATGCTTTAACTTTTGATAATCCAGATTTATTTTATATAGATGTAACTAAAATGTATTTACTTATGGAAAAAACAACAAGAGCATTTTCAAAAACATATAAAGTATCAATTGGAGCAGGTGAAGAAGGAAGTTATCTATCAGAACAATTTAGTAGTGAAGAAGCAGTAAATGATGCTATAAATAGTATTGAACAAATTAAAAATGAAATAGTAAGTAGTTGCGAAAATCAATCTACAAAGAATAAAATAAAAGTAGTACATGATTACTTAGTAGATAGTATTGATTATAATTCTGTTGATGGAAGTAATGTATACAATGTTTATGGTGCTTTAATAAATAAAAGAGCAGTTTGTGAAGGATATGCTAGAGCGTGTAAATACATATTAGATGATTTAGAAATACCATGCATAATAGCATGTGGTGTAGGAGAAAACAGATCAGGAGAAACAGAAAGTCATGCATGGAATTATGTTATGCTAGATGGAGAGTGGTATGCGCTAGATGTTACTTGGGATGATCCTGTTGTACCAGAGAATTTTAGAGTAAGTGATGAAAGTAGATATTCATATTTTTTGAAAGGTTCATCAGAATTTTTTGAAGATCATTTAGAAGATGGAAATATTGTAGGAGAAGCAGGTTTTAAATATCCTTCTTTAAGCGAGAATGACTATAATAAATAAAGGAAAAGTTATGAAACTAAATTTAATTTATGGAAGAAGTGGAACTGGAAAAAGTGAATATATATATAAGGATATTACAAAAAATATAGGAAATAAAAAAATATTTCTTATAGTACCAGAACAATGCAATCTTTCCGCAGAAAAGAAACTTTTTGAAATATCACGGAAAAAGTAGTTTAATAGATGTAGAGGTATTAACTTTAAGTAGAATGGCGTATCGTGTTTTAGGTGAAATAGGTGGCGAGGCAAACCACCTTTCAAAACCTGGAAAAGATATGCTTATTTTTGATTTGTTAACAAAGGAAAAAAATAATTTAAACTTTTTAGGAAAGTCAGAAAAAAATGTAGAAATTGTAAATAGAATGTTTACTGAATTTAAAAAGCATAATGTATTAGTAGATGATTTAAAAAATGCAAATGTACAAAGTGAATATACAAATTTAAAATTAAAAGATATATCAAACTTATATGAAAAATATGAAAATAGATTGAAAGATAATTTTATAGATGAGAATGATAGTTTAAGTTTACTTGCAACAAATTTGGATAAAACAAATATTTTTGATAATTCTTTAATATATATAGATGAATTTTTAGGATTTACTCCTCAAGAATATAATGTATTTGAAAAATTAATAAATAAAGCAGAAGAAATAACAGTAGGAGTTTGCATAGATAATTTACTAAATGTATCGTCTAAAGAAAATGATATATTCTATTTTAATAAAGTTTATGCAAAAAAGATAATAGAAATAGCTAAAAAAGCAGGTAGTGATATAGAAGAAGTTTATTTAAATGAAACTATTAGATTTAAAAGTGAAGAGTTAAAATTTTTGGAAAAAAATTTGTATGCTTTAAATAAAAAAAGCGATAAAGATATTAAAAATATAAATTTATTTTTAGCTAATAATCCATATACAGAAATTGAATATGTAGCACAAAATATCCACAGTTTGGTTAAAAAAAGTGGATATCGTTATAACGAAATTGGAATTATTGCAGAAGATTTAGAAAAATATTCTGAAGATGCCAAAGCTATTTTTAATAAATATGAAATTCCACTTTTTATAGATGAGAAAAAAGAGCTTAATCAAAATATTTTAATAAAGTTTATTATAGCAATGCTAGATATTTTTTCAAAGAATTGGTCATATGAGGCAGTATTTAATTATGTAAAAACAGGATTATTAGATATTGAATTAGAAGATTTATATTTGCTTGAAAATTATTGTTCTAAGTGGGGAATAAAAGGGAAAAAATGGTATGATAAAGAGTTTGCATATGAAGAAATAAATGACAAGCAAGAAAAATTAGAAATACTTAGAAAACAAATTGTAGATCCTTTAATAGAATTTAAAAATAAAGTATCAAAAAATAAATCAGCAACTGAAATAACAAAAGAAATATATAATTTTATAATAGAAAATAAAATAAACGAAGTATTAGATAGAAAAATTAGAGAATATGATAGTATTGAAATATCAGATGAATATAATACAAGTTATAAGCTATTAACCAGTGTATTAGAAGATATTTGTATGGTGTTTAAAGATGAAAAAATAGGATTTGAAAGATATAAAGAAATTCTGCAAATTGGTTTAGGTTCATGCGAGCTTGGAAAGATTCCAGCAACACAGGATCAAGTTGTTTTAGGAGATACTGAAAGAACAAGAAGCAATAAATTAAAAGTAGTATTTGTAATTGGAATAAATGATGGAACATTTCCAAAAGTAAATAGAATGGAAGGTTATTTAAATGATGCAGATAGAGCAGAATTAGATAATATAGGAATAAATATAGCGAAAAATTCTGTTGATAGTTTATATGAGGAACAGTTTAATATTTATAGAACATTGACAACTCCAGAAGAAATGTTATTTTTATCTTATACAGGAACAGATAAGCAAGGATTATCTGTGAGACCATCAATATTAATAAAAAAAATAAAAAGAATTTTTCCAAGGATAGTAGAAGAAAGTGATATAATCGAAAAAAAATATATTATAACAAACGAAAAAGCTACTTTTGAAGAGGTTTTGAATTTATATAAAGAATTTTTAGAAGGAAAAGATATAAAAGAAGAAGAAAAAGATTTATTAAGATATTTCTATTTCTTAGATAAAAAAAGGTTTAAAAGAGCTGTTTCCGGAATATATTATTCTAATAAAGCTCAAGATATTTCAAAAGAAAATATTGAAAAATTATATGGAAATTATTTAAAAACAAGTGTATCAAGATTAGAAAGTTATAGAAGATGTCCTTTTTCCTTTCATTTAACATACGGTTTAAAACTAAAAGAAAAAGAAGAACTAAAAATTGGATCTATAGATACAGGATCTTTTATGCATGAAGTAATAGATTTGTTTTTTAAAGAAATAGATGATAAAAGTTTAAATATAAAAGAAATAACAGATGATGAGATTTTGAAAATTGTAAATAAGATTGTAGCTGAATTATTAGAAACTAGTAGATATTATATTTTTTCTAGTTCAGCTAAATTTAGACTATTAACAAGAAGACTAAAAAAAGTAGTTTATCAATCAATTTGTTATATCGTATATTCTTTAAAATATAGTGATTTTAAAATTTTAGGTCACGAAGTAGAATTTAGTAGTAATGGCGAATTTAAGAATATAAAATTAGAAGTTGATGATAAGAAATTAGAAATTACAGGAAAAATAGATAGAATAGATACAGCAAAATTATCAGATAAACAATATATAAGAATAATAGATTATAAATCTTCTACAAAGGACTTAGATTTAAAACAAGTAGAAGCAGGACTGCAAATTCAGTTAATTACATATTTAGATGCAATTTCAGAGCAAACTGATTTAACTCCGAGTGGAATTTTATATATGGGATTAATTGATAATGTAGTTAAAAATGCTAAGAATTTATCAGAGGAAGAAATTGAAAATAAAATTAGAAATAATTTTAAGATGAAAGGTTTAATATTAGCTGATATATCTGTTGTAAAAATGATGGATAATAAGTTAGAATCTGGTGCTTCTGATATTATTCCAGTATATATAAGTAAAGATGGAACTTTAAGTGAAAAAAGATCAAGTATAATTTCAAAAGAAGATTTTGATGCTATTCAAAAAAGAGTAAAAGATATAATAAAAGAAATTTCAAAAGAAATTTTGAGAGGAAAAATAGATATAAAACCATATTATTATAATAAAAAAACAGGATGCGATTATTGTTCATATAGAACTATTTGTATGTTTAATACTAATATAAAAGGAAATGAGTATAACTTTATTTAATATCTATATTTATTTAATTGAAAGTAATTATATATTATTTTTAAATTAAGAAAGGAGTTTTTATGGAAATTAGTAGACCAACTGTTATGGAGGTAGATTTAGAAGCATTTAAATATAATGTATCACAAATTCAAAAATATGCTGGAAACTCTATGAAAATGATGCCAGTTATAAAAGCAAATGCATATGGAACTTATATTAATACAAGAAATGATATTATAAATAATTTTGATATTGTTGCTGTAGCAGTTGTTGATGAAGCAGTAGCTTTGAGAGAGCAAGGTTTTAAAAAAGAGATTTTTGTATTAAATCAGCCGTATAAAGATGAAATAGATAAAATAGTAAAAAATAATATCACAATCGGAGTAAGCTCAGATTCTTTTTTAGAAGAAATAGGAAAAAGGTCAGAAAAAATAAAAATACATATAGAAATTGGAACAGGAATGGGGAGAACAGGAATAAATCCACTAAGAACAAAAGAATATATAGAAAAGATAAAAAAATATTCTAATATTGAAATAGATGGAATATATACTCATTTATCTTCAGCAGATTATGATGAAGAGTATACTAAAAAACAATTGGAATCGTTTGAAAGTAGTGTAAAAGTAGCAAAGGAGATTCTAGGAGATATAAAATGTATTCATTCTTCTGCATCAAATGGAATTTTAAATTTTGAAAATAAATGTTGTAATTTAATAAGACCAGGAATTATATTATATGGGTATGAAGCTTGCAATACTACTTTTGATAAAATTGATTTAAAACCTGTTTGTAAATTAAAATCAAAAATAACATTTTTAAAAGAGGTAAGTGAAAATACTTCTATTGGATATGGAAGAAGTTTTATAACTAAAAGAAAAACAAAAGTTGCAACTATTCCAATTGGATATGCAGACGGTTTAAGAAGAGGACTTTCAAATAAAGGAGAAGTAATTATAAAAGGTAAAAAAGTTCCTATTATAGGAAGTGTTTGTATGGATGGATTTATGGCAGATGTAACTGACTTAGAAGATGTTTGTGTTGGTAATGATGTATATATTTGGGATAATAACATTATTACTTTAGAAGAGATTGCTAAAAGCTTAGATACAATCAATTATGAAATAATGTGTACTATTTCAAATAGAGTTCCAAGAGTTTTTAAATAAAATGAACATAGTTGTAATGTAAATAAAACTATTTACTTGTAATAGCTTCAAAATTAGGTAGTAATTTAAAATATAGTAAAAATATAATTTTAATTAAGAGGAGAAAATTTTGAGTATTTTAGAAAATGAAAATATAATATATAAAAAAGCAGAAGGTATAGAATATATACAATTTAAAAAGTTATTAGAATATGGTATTAAACATGCATATACTTTAAAAGGAGAAAACATTAATTTTAGAAGTAACTCAAAAGAAGAAAAGGATAGTTATAATAAAATTTTTAATGCAGTTGGATTAGATGTAAATACTTATGTTAAGCCCTTACAAAAGCATACAGCAAATGTAAGATGTATAGATAGAGTTATGAAAAAAGAAGAACTTGAAGATGTAGATGGATTAATAACAGACAAACCTCAAATAACATTAACAACAACTAATGCTGATTGTATTTTATTTCTGTTTTATGATCCAGTAAAAAAAGTTATTGCAAATATTCATTCAGGATGGAGAGGAACATTTCAAAAGATTGCTCAGAAAGCTGTAGTAAAAATGATTAATAACTATAGATGTAATCCAGAAGATATTAATTGTTTTATAAATCCATGTATACGTAAGTGTCATTTTGAAGTAGGAGAAGATGTAAAACAGTTATGTGAAAATATATTTTCATTTACTAATAGAAGTAATGAATTTATAGAAGATGGAAAGATAGTAGATGGTGGTGAACAAAAATATTTTATTGATACTGTTCTGATAAATAAAATACTTTTAGAAGAAATAGGAATTAAAAAAGAAAATATATTTGATTCTGAAATATGTAGTGTATGTAATAAAGATAAGATTTTTTCTTATAGAGCTGAAGGAAAAGATTTTAAACTTGCTACATCAATAATCAGTTTATAAATACTAAGACATGGGGACGTAGTTGTTGTCTAAAATAAGACATGGGGACGTACATTTTGTCTAAACTATAAAAATTTTTTGTAGTTAATAACAAAATTAAATTAGAGAAAAGTTTTATAAAATATAAATTTTATGATTCAAGGGGTAGTGTATGTACGAAGATTTAAATGAACTAAAAGAAATAGTAAAAACTTGTAATAAGTGTAATTTATGTGAAGGAAGAACGAATACTGTATTTTCAGATGGAGATGAAAATGCTAAGATTATGTTTATAGGAGAAGGTCCTGGTGCAGACGAGGATAGAGAAGGGGTGCCTTTTGTAGGAAAAGCAGGTAAACTAATGAATCAAGCCTTTATTGGACTTGGAATTTCAAGAGAAAAGATATATATTGCAAATATTGTTAAATGTAGACCTCCAAATAATAGAACACCACTAAAAGAGGAAGCTATGGCGTGCCTAGATTATTTGAGAAATCAAGTAGTAGTTGTACAGCCTAAAATAGTTGTATTATTAGGAAATACAGCTTTAAAGAATATATTAGGTGAAGAATATGGGATTACAGCTAGCAGAGGAAAGTGGATTGAAAAAAAAGGAATAAAATATATGCCAACTTTTCATCCAGCTGCTTTGCTTAGAGATGAAAGCAAAAAAATTGATTTTTGGAATGACTTAGAATTAGTAAAAAAAGAAGCAGAAAAAGAGAACCTAGTTTTCTAGGTTCTTTACTTATCTACTTCTTTTTCTCTTACTGCTTCTTCAAATAATAATTTTAATTTACTGAATAAATTTTTGAAGAATTGAAATCCAAATGAATTTGATTCTATAGTTGAAAGCTCATTTGTTAAAGAATCAAGTGTTAATATATTTCCATATTTTAAAATGAATTCTTTTCTTTCCTCTAATTTATTCATCATATCTATATAAAAGTCATTAAAGAAATTGTAATTGTTTGTTGATATTAAAACATGTTTAAAATTATATAAATTATATTGGAAGTTTTTAACATCTTCTAGTGTTTTAATAGAACTTAATTCATGATTAAAACAATTTATAACTATTAGATTTTGTGTTTCTAATGTTTTTTCAAATATTATAGCTTTTAAATCATCTATTCTTGAATTAATTTTCTTTATTTTAGGTAAATTCTTTATTTCTTCAGAAGAGACTGATAATTTATATGTTTCTTCTGCAAGTTTGGATTCATATTCAAATATTAAATCAAAGTTTTTTTCTATTTTTGCATAAGTTTTGCTACTAGATTTAGCAATAAATGTATTTTTGAATACATCATTACTATAAAGAGTACTATGATATAAAGAATATGTACCAGTAAAATACATCATTTGATTTAATAATGCTGTTTGTAATGGATAGAAGTCTGGGCTTTCAGTAGACAGTTCCATATTATAGTATTTAACTGTATCTAAGTTTGAATTAGTTGCTATTGCAGCCATATGTTGCACAGCAGCTTCATTTAAAGCCATACCATTATTATTAGCACCTTGTAAATTATAAAGTCCAAGACGTAATAATTTTCCATTTTTGTTTGTTAAAGCTTGAATAAAATGTATACATTCATGAACAGCTAAAGAATTTATATCATCTAAGTTCATATTTTTACTAAAATATATTGAATTATTTTTATAAAAATATTTAGCCATTGCATCATTTGGCATTTCTGCTATATACATATTAAGCCTAGCAATTGAAATAAATAAATCACTTTGATTTATATTATGTTCTGGAAAAGCTTTAGATATTATTTCAGAAATATTTGAAGCAATTTTATTTATTTCCAAAGTATTTAATTGACCTATTACTTTAATTCCTTCTTTTTTTAAGGTAGAATTTATGCTCATCTAAAACTCCTTGAATCTTTAGTATAAGTATATTATACAATAAAAAAAGCAAATATACATATCAAGACGATTAAGAAAACATTACAATTTAGTTACAAATCAAGTGTTACTAAAATTTAATATATTAAAAATACATCTTATAAAGCTATATTTTCCGTAGTTATATTTTTAATAAAAAGTTAATCAAATGACTGAAAACACTAGAATAGAGGTTGATTTTTAAAAAAACTAAGTTTATACTAATTATAGATTTTAATTTAGAAAGAGAGTGTATTGATGAAAAAATTTAAGTTTCAAAAGGAAAAAATAAAAACAATAGCTGTAGCAAGCACATTTCTTTTATCTTTTATCTTTTCGGGAAAAGTTTTTGCGAGTGATTTTAATGTAAATTTATCAGAAGAATATAAAAAATGGAATGAACTTAGTATAGAAGAAAAAGAAAATATATTAATGCCACAAACTAATTATTCAGAAGCTCCAGATAGTGTTTTAAGTAAATATAAATTAAATGCAGTTCCAAGTTTGTTGAATACATTATTAGGAAGTGAGAATAATAAGTTAGAGAATGTTTCTGCAGCAGTTAGTGATTCTAGATATAATTTAGCAGATAAAATGAATATGAGAGTTGAACATCAAGGAAATACTACAGAATGTTGGGCATTTTCTACAATAAAAGCTATGGAAACTAATATTGCATTATTAAGTGGTAGCTCAGAATTGAAAGATTTTTCAGAAAGACATATGGATTATGCAACATCAAAAACTTTTTTAGATGGAATAAATCAGAATGGGTTTAGTAGAGAAATTGGAAAGGGTGGACTTCCTATTTCAGGACTTGCTTATTTAACAAATGGTCAAGGTGCAGTACTAGAAAGTGATATGCCTTTTGAAAATAATGAGCAAAGAGTAAATTTAAGTGAAATAGATAAAGATGTAGATACAATAGTAACAGATTATACAATATTACCAACAATTACTAAAAAATATGAAAAAGATTCAAATGGTAATACAATTTCAGTTTCATATTATAATGCAAATGGAGAAAAATGTTCAAATGAAGAAGTAGAAAGCATTAGAAATATAGTTAAAGAACATTTAGTAGAAAAAGGTGCAATAGCATCGATGACAGGTGGTAATTATTCAAAATATTATAGTAATCCATCATCACCTTTTGCATCATCAGCTTATAACTGTAATGATAGTACAATAATAAGAGATCATGCTATTACAATAGTAGGATGGGATGATAATTATTCAAGAGATAACTTTGCAGAAGGAGCAAAACCATCATCTGATGGAGCATATATCGTTTTAAATTCTTATGGAACACAATCTTTTGATAATGGATATATTTATATATCTTATGAAGATACTTTTATAGAAAATGAGATGTATGGAATTGAATCAACTTCAGATGTTGATTATGATAAAATTTATCAACATGATTATTATGGAGGTGTATTCCAAATAGGAACTACATCAATGGATACAGGATATTATGGAGCAACATATACAAGAGATAATACAAATGAAAATGAAGTTTTAGATAGTGTTGGTATAACATTAGCTGATTATGCAAAAGTTGAAATTTTTGTAGGAGACTCATTAACTTCAGAAAATATAGTAAAAGTAGGTGAATCTGATGGAATATTAGCACCAGGATATCATAGAATTAAAGTTGATGAAACAAAATTAAGTGGAAATGAATTTGCAATATCTGTAAAACAAACTTCTGAGAATGGAAAATTTTATTTTCAAGTTGAGGCAAATGTAGCTGGAACAGCATATGGAGATGTTGATTCAGAAAATAGAAGTTATATATCAATGGATGGTGGAAAAACATGGATAAACTTAACTAATCTAAATATTGGAAATATGGATATGAATAAAGCTGATGTTTGTATAAAGGCTTTTACTAAAGATAAAGAATTAACACCAGGAACAGATATTGGAAATAATCCAAGTGATGATAACAACAATGGTAATAATAACGATAATAACAATGATAACAACAATGATAGTAATAATGATAGTAATAATGATAGTAATAATGACAATAATAACAATGACAATGATAATAATAATGATAATAATAATATAAAAAATGACTTATCATCAGATGTTTATAAAATAGAAAATGAGTACATAATGAATATACCTCAAGAAACAAAAATAAGTACATTATTAGAAAACGTAAAAACAGATTTAACTAAAAAAGTTATGACAGAAGCTGGAAGCGAAGTGTCAAACAATAGCTTTATAGTAACAACAGGAATGAAATTAAAATTATCAGATGGAAAAGAATATATCTTAATAGTAAGAGGAGATATAAAACCAGATGGAATAGTTGAATTAACAGATATATCAAAACTTATTCTTCATTATAATGAAAATAGAGAATTCCAATTAACAGGTAATGCATTAAAAGCAGCAGACATGAATTTAGATGGTATTATTGATTTAACTGACGTATCACAAATGATAGTTTTATATAATTCAAAATAATTTTAAAATTGAAACAATTATGTTATTTATGTTATCAAAATGTAATATAAAAAAACACATTTTCACTTGATTTTTATATTGTGAAAAGTTATACTAAAGTAAAAGGAGAGTTCAAATGAAAAAGAGAGTTTTTAAAATTGCTATAATAACAATGATGTTAATTTTTGTATATGCAACAGTAGTAAGTGCATTAAGTTTTACAGCTACTATGACACCAAGTAGTACAGCAGTACCGGAATCAACAGAATTTACAATAGAGGTTAAAATATCTAACCTTGATGTAGGAACAAATGGAGTAAATTCATTAAGTGGATATTTAAAATATGATGAGGAAGTATTTGAACCAATAAATGATTCAAGTATTGATGGTTTAAATAGCTGGACTCCAAGTTATGGATCTGATACAGGAAAAATTACATTAACAAAACAAACTTTCGTAAAAACAGAAGAAAAAGTTTTCCAAATAGCTTTTAAAACAAAAAGCGGTGTAACAGGTAAAAGTGGAGAAATTAAATTTACAAATATAGTAGCATCAAATAGTGAAACAACAATAGCAGCTGCTGATATATCTACATCAATAACAGTAGGTAATGCAGGAGAAGGAAATACTGCTAATATAACAAATACACCATCAAATGGAAGTATAATTGCTTTACCAGTAGCTAATAATACAGCAAACAATACTTCAAATACAAATACTAATACTAATACAAACAATAGCATAGTTTCACAAAACACAAATACAAACACATCAGGAGAAGATATTCCTTATACAGGAGTTGAAGATACAATAATGTATGTATTAGGAGCTATATTAGTACTAGCAATTGTATTTTATATAAAGTTTGAAATAGTAAATAAAGAAATAAAATAATTTCAAAAAAAGAGTAGCCAATGGCTACTCTTTTTTTGTTAGATATGGAGACGTAGATTTTGTCTATATAATTTAAAATTTATAGATAAAATCTACGTCCCCATGTCTATTTTAATTAAAATATTTGAAAAATACTAAAACTTAATATATAATACAAATATTATAGAATAAAGGATGTTACTTATGAAATTATTAATCGCTGAAAAGCCATCAGTAGCTATGGAATTTGCTAAAGCATTGAAATTAAATATGAATAGAAAAAATGGTTATATAGAAGATAAAGATTGGATTATAACTTGGTGTGTAGGTCATTTAGTAACAATGAGTTACCCAGAAGCATATGATGAAAACTTAAAGTTTTGGAGACTAGATACACTTCCATTTATTCCAGAAGAATGGAAGTATGAAATAATACCAGCAGTTGCAAACCAATTTAATATTATACAAAAATTAATGCAAAGAGAAGATATCGAAGAGATATATAATGCAGGTGACTCAGGGCGTGAAGGAGAATATATACAAAGACTTGTATTTATGATGGCAAAACCAAATCCAAATGCAAAAATGAAAAGAGTTTGGATAGATTCACAAACAGAAGAAGAAATACAAAGAGGTATAATAGAAGCAGAAGATATGTCTAAATATGATAGTTTATCAGATTCAGCATATCTTAGAGCAAAAGAAGATTATCTAATAGGAATTAATTTTTCAAGACTGCTTTCAATAATTTTTGGAAGAAGAATTGCAAAGGATATTAATGAAGAAAAAGTTTCTATATCTGTTGGAAGAGTTATGACTTGTGTTTTAGGAATGGTAGTTTCAAGAGAAAGAGAAATTAGAAATTTTGTTAAAACGAAATATTATAAAATACTTGGAAATTTTGGTGATGAGAGTTCTTCTTTTAAGGCAGAATGGAAAGTGTCTGAAACCTCTAAATTATTTAATAGCAATCTTTTATATAATGATAGTGGATTTAAATCAGAAGAACATGCAAAAAAATTTATAATAAGTTTAAAAGATAAAAAAGCAGTTGTATCAGAACTAAAAAAATCTAAGCAAAAAGAAAATGCACCACTACTTTTTAACTTAGCAGAAATTCAAAATGAATGTACAAAAGTATTTAAAATAAAACCAGATGAAACTTTAGAGATTATTCAAGAATTATATGAAAAAAAATTAGTTACATATCCAAGAACTGATGCAAGAGTTCTATCAACAGCTATAGCAAAAGAGATAGGTAAAAATTTAAATGGTTTGTATAAAAATTTCAAAGATGAAGAAATCAATGGATATATTTCAAAAATGATTAATGAAAAGTATAGTACTAATTTAGTAAAAACTAAATATGTAAATGATAGTAAAATTACTGATCACTATGCAATTATTCCTACTGGACAGGGATTAGAAAATTATGATAAGCTTCCTGATTTAAAAAAAGAAGTATATAAACTTATAGTAAAAAGATTTATAGCAATTTTTTATCCACCAGCAGAATATAATAAAGTTAATTTAAGTATAGATGTTGAAGGAGAAATCTTTAATAGCAGTGGAAGAGTTTGTACAAAGCAAGGATTTTTGGAAGTATTAAAAAATAGAATAAAAAATGATGAAGAAGATGAAAATTTAAGTATTTTATCAGCATTAAAAAAAGGTCAAGAGATAAGTGTTTTAAATTATGAAACAAAAGATTCCGAAACTTCACCACCTTCAAGATATAATTCAGGAGGTATGGTTTTAGCAATGGAAAATGCTGGAAAACTTATTGAAGATGAAGAACTAAGAGAACAGATAAAAGGAGCTGGAATCGGAACTTCAGCAACAAGAGGAGAAATAATAAAGAAATTAGAACGTATAAAATATATAGAAATAAATTCAAAAACTCAAATTATAACACCAACAATAAAAGGAGAGGCTATATATGATATAGTAAATAAATCTATTCCAGATATGCTTAATCCAGAATTAACAGCTAGTTGGGAAAAAGGATTAGATATGGTAGCTAAAAAGGAAATAGAACCAGAGATATTTATGGAAAAATTAAAAAAATACATAAATTCAAAAATAGATAAATTAGTAGTAAAGTAATTAGAACTATTTATGTAAAATTCTCATAATATGTAACATAAAATATTATGAGGAGGTTAACTAAAATGTATAATTACATAATTAAAGGTGGGAAAAAGCTACATGGTGAAGTTGACGTTTCAGGCTCAAAAAATGCAAGTTTACCAATTTTAGCAGCCACCATTATAAATGGAAAAACTACAAAATTATATAATGTACCTGATATAGAAGATGTTAGAACAACTCTTAAAATATTAGAAGAGCTTGGATGTAAAATAAAAAAAGATAAAAACAAAATTATAATTAATTCAAAAGATGTAGGTAAAACTACAATACCAGATGATTTAATGAGAAAACTTAGGTCGTCAGTAATAATAGCAGGTGCAATTATTAGCAGATTTGGTAATGTAAAGTTTTCATATCCAGGACGGATGTGATATAGGATCAAGACCAATTGATTTGCATTTAGAAAATTTTAAAAAAATTGGAATAAAAATAGATGAAAATTGTAGATATATAGAGTGTAAATGTGATAAAATAAATTCGACAAATATTGAATTAGATTTTCCAAGTGTAGGAGCAACAGAAAACTTAATACTAGCAAGTGTTTTGGGAGATCACGAAATAATAATAAATAATAGTGCAATGGAACCTGAAATAATAGACTTAGCTAACTTTTTAAATAGAATGGGAGCAAAGGTTTATGGAGCAGGTACAAATGTTATAAGAGTTAAGGGAGTAGAATCTCTTAAACAAGTTTCGTATAAAATAATGCCAGATAGAATTGAAGCAGGAACTTTTTTAATAGCTGCTGCAATAACAGGTGGAAGTGTAAAATTAAATAATGTTTGTTCAGAACATATAAGTCCAATATTAAGTAAATTAACTGAATGTGGGTGCGAAATAATTACAAGCAATAATTCTATTTATTTAAATGCAAATAAAAAGCTTAAGGCAGTTGATATTAAAACAATGCCATATCCAGGATTTCCAACAGATTTGCAACCACTGTTTTCAACATTACTTACTTTATGCAAAGGAACTTCTATTATTACTGAAAATATATTTGAAAATAGATTTAAGTTTATGCAAGAAATAAAAAGAATGGGAGCAAAAGCTACAATAGAAGGAAAAACAATGATAATTAAGGGCGTGAAAAGATTACATCCAGCAAATGTTGAAAGCACAGATTTAAGAGGAGGAGCATCATTAGTTTTAGCAGGATTAGCAACTAAAGGAATAACTAAAGTTAGTAAATTAGAGTATTTACTAAGAGGATATGAAAATTTTGATAAAAAACTAAACAGTATTGGAGCAGATATTACCCGAGAAGAAGGTGAGTAATTTTGGAAGAAGATGAAATAATTGTAAATGTAAAAAGTAAATCGAATAATAATTCAAAAAATAAGCGCAAAAAGAATAAACGTTCAAATCAAAAAAAGTTAGTTAAAGAGAATAATGATAGTAAAAATACAACAAATAAGAAATCAAATAATAAAACTGTATCAAACAAGAAAAATTCAAATTCTTCTAAAAAAGAAGCTAGAACTATGATAAATACTAAAGATAGTAACAAAAGAACAATTTTAAAAGTAATTATAATTTTAGTACTAATACTTGGAGTAATAATTTTTCTATGTAGTTCTAGCTTATTTAATATACAAAGTATTAATGTAACTGGTAATGAGAAATTATCAGAAAATAAGATAATAAGTTTATCAGGTCTGGAAATAGATACTAATATGTTTAGATTTAATAAATCACAGATTATAAAAAAAATAAAAGAAAATGCATATATAGAAGAAGTAAAAATATCAAGAAAATTACCGAGTACAATACAAATTAATATTGAAGAAAGAGAAACTACATATATGCTTCAATTTGCTGATAGCTATGTTTATATTAATAATCAAGGATATATGCTAGATATTTCAAATGAGAAATTACCAGTTCCAATAATAGTAGGTTTTCTTACAGATTTAAATAATATTAAGGCAGGAAATAGAATAGATGTAGAAGACTTAAAAAAGATGGAAATGATAATAAAAATATATGAGGAAGCAAAAATAAATCAGTTAAATGAGTTAATAACTAAAATAGATGTTTCAGATAATAAAAATTTTACCTTAATTTTGGAAGGTGAAGGAAAAATAGTATATTTAGGAGATGGATCAGATTTAAATACTAGAATGTTATGTTTAAAATCAATATTAGAAGCTAATCAAGGTAGAAGCGGAGAAATATTTTTAAATGTAGATTTAAATTCTGAAAGAGTTTATTTTAGAAGAAGTACAGAGTAATATTGAAGGGAGAGAATAATGAAGAATCAAAACAAAATAAAAATTGCATTGTTACTAGGAATAATGTGTGCTTTCCTTACAGCAGGAATATTTGTTCAAATAAAAACAGTACAAAGTAGTACAACAACAGTTGGAAGAACTCAAGCAGAAAATGAGCTTAGAGATAGTGTACTTAGGTGGAAAGAAAAATATGAGAATGCATATGGCAAATTAGAAAAAAAAGAATTAGAATTAGAAACATTAAGAGAAAAAGCTTCAAATTCTGATGAAAGTTCTAATGAATTAAGCAATAAATTAGAAATGTATAATAAATTATTAGGATATACAGAAGTTAAAGGTGAAGGAGTAATAATTACTTTAAAAGATGGAGATACTTCACTTTTAAAAAATTCAAATTTATTTGCGACAGATTTAATAGTACATGATGGAGATTTGCAACAAGTAGTAAATGCATTAAAAAATGCAGGAGCAGAAGCTATTTCTATAAATGATGAAAGAATAGTAAATAAGACAAGTATAATATGCTCAGGAAATGTAGTAACAATAAATGATAAAAAAGTAGGAGCACCATTTGTTATAAAAGCAATAGGGCCATCTGGATTACTTTATTATTCATTAAAAATGCCAGGTGGATACATAGAAACATTAGAAGAGTATGGAGTAAATGTAGATGTAAAGCAAGTTGAAAAAGAGACGATTGTAATTCCAAAATATGAAGGTGTATATAAACTAGAACATGCATCAAATGTTGAATAGAGGTGAAAAAATTGAAAGAAAAAATAACTATGACAATATCTATAGGCTGTGCAGCTTTAATTCTAACAATGGTAATGTTTACACAATTTAAAACAGTTGATAAAACAGATATAACTGCTATTGAAACTATGAGAGAGACAGAACTTAGAACAGAGCTTGCAAATTGGAAGACAAAATATGAAGAAGTAGAAACAAAAATGCAAGAACAGGAAGCTAGAATTAATGAATATAAACAAGAGTTAGATAATGATGAAAATACTTCTAAAATCTTAGAGCAAGAAGTAAAAGAAGCAGAAAATTATTTAGGATATAAAGAGCTTAAAGGAGAAGGAATAATAGTAACTTTATCAGATTCAGAAACTCATAATATAGAACCAGAACATTTGCTTAGATTAATAAACGAACTTAATAGTGCAGGAGCAGAAGCTATTGCTGTAAATGATGAGAGAATTGTTTCAGCTTCAGAAATAGCTATTATAAATTATTCAAGAATAAGAATAAATGAAAGACCTGTTTCAGGACCATATGTAGTACGAGCAATAGGAGATAAAAAATATCTTGAAAGTGCACTTACTATAAAAAATGGATTTATTGATGAAATCAACAATGATAATAGAAATGCAGAAATTGTAGTAGATGATAATATATTGATTCCAGCATATAATAAAGAATTAAAATTTGAATATGCAAAGGATAATAAAGAGGAGGTAAAAAAATAATGATATATATTGCAATAATTTTAGGTTGTTTAATAGGAGCTATATTAGGATTAAATTCACCAGTAATTTCTTATACATATTCAAGTTATTTATCTATAGCTATTATAGCTGCGCTTGATACAGTTTTTGGAGGGATTTCTTCTGTAATAAAAGGAAACTTTGATTTAAAAATTTTCTTATCAGGATTTTTTGGAAATTCAATATTGTCAATAGCTTTAACATACTTAGGTAATAAATTAAATGTAGATATTTATTTAGCTGCAATAGTAGTTTTTGTTGGTAGAATGTTTACAAATTTAGCAATAATAAGAAGATATTATATTGATAAGTGGAGTGATATGATGTCAAAAAAAGTAAAAGGTAAAACTACAAGGACACAAGATGATGATATAAAAGATAATGACCAAGTATCAATTATAGAAGAAAACTAATTAAAAATTTTATGATATTTTAAATAATATGGGAAAAATAAAAGAATGAAGTCGATTTTTCATTCTTTTTTTTCAGGAATAACAAAAATATTACAATTTAATTACAAAAATGTGTCATTTTTACTTGACTTTTTACTTAAAATGTAATATTCTTATCGCATAGGATTTTTTATATTCTAGGAAAGTTATAATACTATGATAATTTTCCATAGAAGATAATTATGGTAAAGTTAGATTTTGTAACAGTTTGATACTTGCGTACAAAATCTTAATTCTGGTTTTTGAAAATAATTAAAATGGAGGAGTTAACTTTGGCAATAGGGGATATAATTGTTGGTATCGATATTGGAACCTCTAAAGTTAGTACATTTGTTGGCGAAGTTAATAATTTCAATCAGATTGAAATTATTTGTAGTACAAGCAGTAAATGCGGGGCAATTCAAAAAGGAAGAATTGTTGACGAAGACGAATTAAGTTCAGCAATAGCAAGAACAATAAGTGAGGTTGAAGACATATCAAATTTGCAAATAAATTCTGCTTACACTACTATACCTGGAAAATATATAACAATAGTACAGAACAGTATCGTAAAAGATGCAAAAGATAAACTAGCTGGAATAACGATTAAAGATGTTGCTTCAGCAATAATTCAAGTTAGAGATATAGAAATCCCAGAAGATAAAGTATTAATAGATATAGTGCCTGATAAATTTATCCTAGAAGACGGTAAAGCTGTAGACGATCCAGTTGGAAAATTTAGCAGCAATTTTACTTTAACAGCACAAATTATATTAGCAGAAAAAGAATATGTAAGACAGTTAACTTCTGTTTTTAAGAAAGCTGGAATTGAAATAGATGGAGTTGTACCTACATCACTTGCTGAAAGAAACCTAGTATTAGATACTAACGAATTATCAGATAATGTAATGGTATTAGATATTGGAGCAGGAAATATAGAAATAGGAATATTTAGTGGATCAACATTTGTTTATACTAATACAATTTCAATAGGTGGAGATAATATAACAAGTGATATCGCATATGTTCTAAATGTTTCTAAAGAAGAAGCTGATAAATTAAAAAGGCAATATGGATTAGCTTTAAGATCTTTTATAGATAATGATAATAATATTGTACTTAATACTTGTAAAGATTCAGATTCCAAAAATACAACAATAAAAAGTTCAGACTTAATTGAAATTATTGAAGCAAGAATTGAAGAAATGTTTACATTAGTAAATAAAGATATAATTTCACATGGAATAAAGAATAATATAAATAATGTAATATTAACAGGTGAAGGAATCATTAATATAAACAAAAGTGATATGGCAGGAAAAATAATTTTGAACATTCCTGTTAAAATATCTACAGGAAGATTAGTAAGTACTGTAAAATCAACTTATAGGGTTAGCTATGCATTAGTAAGATATATAGCTGCAAGACCATATGCTAAAACAGTTTCTAGTAGCATATCTGTAAAAACAGAAAAAAATTTACTAAAAACAGTTGTAGAGAAAGTAAGAGATTTCTTTTACACCTAAAAATAAGTTTTTAATTTTTAATATATATAGTATAAAAGGAGGAAATACCTGATGATAATGGATGAGAATGAGTTAAACTACATGATGGATGGAACAGCAACAATTAAAGTTATAGGAGTTGGAGGCGCTGGAAACAACGCAGTAAACAGAATGATTGAGGCAGGAATTAGAAATGTTGAATTTATAGCAGTTAATACAGATAGACAAACTCTTAATGAGTCAAAAGCTAATTCTAAAATTCAAATAGGTGAAAAATTAACAAGAGGTTTAGGAGCTGGAGCAAATCCAGATATCGGATCTCAAGCTGCTGAAGAAAGCAGAGCAGAAATTGCAGAAGTATTAAAAGGAGCAGATATGGTATTTGTTACAGCTGGAATGGGTGGAGGAACAGGTACAGGTGCAGCTCCAATAGTAGCTTCAACAGCAAAAGAAATGGGAATATTAACAATAGGCGTTGTAACAAAACCATTTACTTTTGAAGGTAAGAAAAGATTAGCTCAAGCAGAACGTGGTGTAGCAAGTTTAAAAGGAAAAGTTGATACTTTAGTAGTTATACCAAATGATAAATTACTACAAGTAATAGATAGAAAAACATCAATGATAGAAGCTTTTAGAATGGCAGATGATGTTTTAAGACAAGGTGTTCAAGGTATTTCTGATTTAATATCTGTACCAGGTGTAATTAACTTAGACTTTGCAGATGTTAGAACAATAATGTTAAATCAAGGTATGGCACATATGGGAATTGGTTGTGCTAGTGGAGAAAATAGAGCAGAAGATGCTGCAAAACAAGCGATTCAAAGTCCATTATTAGAAACATCAATAGAAGGAGCAAGAGGAATAATAATCAATATTACTGGTGGAAGTGATATGGGATTACATGAAGCAAATACAGCAGCAGAATTAGTACAAAGAAGTGCAGATCCAGAAGCAAACATAATCTTTGGTACAGTTATAGATGATTCAATGGGAGATGAAATTCAAATTACAGTTATAGCTACAGGATTTGAGAAAGAAGAAGAAAAAAGACAAACAACTACTACAACATCTTCACAATATGAAAATATAGTAGCAGATGCTTGGAGAAAAAGAAATTCAAGTAATGTATCTTCAGTTAGCTCATCAAGTTCATCATCAAATGACTCTAATGGAGATTTAGATATTCCTACATTTTTAAGAAAAAATAAAGGTTTAGGAAATAAATAATATATTAAGAATTTAAATACAAATAAAACGAAAAATATCAATTATAAAAAGAAATAATCTATTTATGTAGATTATTTCTTTTTTTCTACCCTAGAAAATGACAGTATTTTTATATAGATAGTACTAAAATAGATATAGACGTTGACAAGAAAGTAATGTCTAAAAAGTTTATTATTTATATCAAAGAAAGGATTTGCAAGTTTAAGACTAGCAAAATGAAAGAAAATGACTATATATTTAGATATAGTACTTTTTGAAAATATTGTTTTAAATTACATAATAATTTTATCAACAGCAATAATTAGTAAGTCAAAGATTAGTAGCATAAAGATAATGTTATCTAGTATCATAGGTGGAATATTTGCAATTTTGAATTATATTGTAGAATTTAATTTAATTACAAGCATATTCTTAAAGGTATTAATATCAGTATTAATGATGTTAGTTGCATTTAAAGATTACAAAATAAAAAAAATATTGAGGCAATTAATATTTTTTTATTTAGTATCATTTACTTTTGGTGGAATTGCATTTATGTTGTTATTTTTTATAAAACCACAAAATATAATAATAGAAAGAAATCATTTTGTAGGAACATATCCATTAAAGATTGCAGTTTTAGCAGGAGGAGTAGGATTTTTGGTAATATTTATAGTTGAAAAAACAATAAAGAATAGACTAAGTAAAAAGTCTATGATATGTGATTTAGAAATTTTTTATAATGGAAAAAACAGAAAAATTAAAACAATGATAGATACTGGAAATTTATTAAAAGAACCAATAAGTAAAACTGATGTAATTATAGTTGAAAAAGAAAGTTTAGAAGGAATTGTAGCAAAAGAGATTTTGCGAGATATGAGTTATATTTTAACTGGTAAATGGATAGAATCAGAAAGTGTACATTCTTATAAGTTTAAATTAATACCATTTTCATCTTTAGGAAATGATAATGGACTATTAATAGGATTTAAGCCAGATTATATAAAAATATATAGTGAAGATGAATGCACAAGAGATGATGTTTTAATAGGAATTTATGATGGTAAATTATCTAAAAATAATTTATATACAAGTTTAATTGGTTTGGATATTTTAAATAAGGAGGGAAAGAAAAATGAATTTGCTAGAAATGTTTAAAAGTAAAATTATGAAAATTTTAGGGAAGTATTTTTGCAGAGATACTGTAGATAAATTTCCTGTCTTTTATATAAAAGGAAGCCAAACATTACCGCCACCTCTAGATATAATTGAAGAGGAAAAATTACTTCAAAAGTTAATGCTAAATGATGAAGATGCAAAACAAATATTAGTAGAAAGAAATTTAAGACTTGTTGTATATATTGCTAAAAAGTTTGAAAATACAGGGATAGACTTTGAAGATTTGATTTCTATTGGAACAATAGGTTTAATGAAAGCAATAAATACGTTTAATGTTGATAAAAATATTAAACTTGCAACATATGCATCAAGATGTATAGAAAATGAAATTTTAATGCAACTTAGACGTAATACTAAAATAAAAAATGAGGTTTCAATAGATGAGCCATTAAACAAAGATGGTGATGGAAATGAACTATTGCTATCAGATATATTAGGAACTGATAATGATATAACTTCTAAAGCATTAGAAGATGAAGTAGATATGTCGTTACTTAAAATAGCTATAAGTAAATTAGACAAAAGAGAAAAATATATTATGCAATTAAGATTTGGAATAGAAACTAATGAAAAGGAAAAAACGCAAAAAGAAGTAGCAGATATGCTTGGAATATCTCAAAGTTATATTT
>CAMSWH010000013.1 GCA_947064765.1 uncultured Clostridium sp. | reverse complement strand
AAATAAAGAAAAGTTTTGGACTTGAAACTATAGAAACAGCTATAACATCTAATAGCAATTATAATGTTAGTAATATAGAAGTAAATCTATTTGGAAAGATTCCAGTAAGAAATGTAGCAGTAACGACAATAGAAAATGCAAAAGTAGTTCCAATAGGAAAAATAATAGGACTAAAATTATATACAAATGGAGTTTTAATAGTTGGAATGTCTGAAATAGAAGATGAAAATAATATTTTAAACAAACCATATGAAAACTCTGATATAAAAGAAGGAGATACTATTTTAAAAATAAATGAAAAAGATATAGAAGATATAGATAATTTAAAAGATGTTGTAAATAACTCAAATGGGAAAAAATTAGAACTTACACTTTTAAGAAATGGAAGTATAGTAACTTCAAATATAACACCAATTCAAACAAAAAATAAAGAATACAAGTTAGGATTATGGGTAAAGGATGCGGCAACTGGTGTTGGAACAATGACATTTTATGAACCAGAATCAAAAGTATATGCTGTATTAGGGCATGGCATTACAGATTCAGATACAGATAGTTTGATAAACATTGATTCTGGAGAATTAGTTACTTCAAGAATAATATCTATAAAAAAAGGAGAAGTAGATGATCCAGGAGAAATAAAAGGTACTATTTTAAATCAGCAAACAATAGGAGAAGTAGTAAGGAATACACAATTTGGAATATATGGAAGATTAAATAATTTAACAAGTTTAAATATAGATACTTCAAAAGAAATAGATGTAGCATTAAGAAGTGAAATAGAACTAGGAGAAGCAAAAGTTTTATGTGCAATAGATAATAGTAATGTAGCAAAAGAATATTCTATTGAAATAGAAAAAATTTATATTGATAATGATTTTAATAATAAAAGTATGCTTATAAAAGTAACAGATGAAGAATTATTAGAAAAAACAGGAGGAATAATAAGAGGTCTTTCAGGTGCTCCAATACTTCAAAATGGAAAGTTCATAGGTGCAATTACAAATGTATTAGTTTCAAATCCAGAAATAGGATATGCAATTTTTGGGGATTTAATGATAAAAGAAATGAGTAAGATTGACTAAAACTATTTTTTTAAATATAATTTATAAATAGTTAATAAAATATTAAATATATAGTTTAAAAATATACAGAACAATAGATTAAAAAATAAATTATTAGAGTTATTTATAAATAGGGGATTTGAAGTAATAAAATGAAAAAAATAATAGAACTAATAAAAAATAATTTTTTAAACGTGGTAATATTAATATTATTTATTATACTAGCGATTAATTTTTCAAATTATCATGAACACTGGAGTGATGAAGCTCAATCATGGTTAATTGCTAGAGATAATAGTATAATAGAAATTATTAAATATACTAAATATGAAGGAACACCTTGTCTTTGGTTTTTAATTTTAAAAGTATTTATAAATATAGGTCTTACGTATGATTATTTTTATTTAGTACCTATAATATTTACATCTATTGGCTTGTATTTACTATTATTTAAGACTAAACTTCCATGGTATATAAAAATTCTTTTTCCATTTTCATATTTCATATTTTTTCAAACAACAATAGTATGTAGAAGTTACTGTTTAGTATTACCATTAATTACTTTGATATATTTATTTTATCCAAAAAGATTTGAAAAGCCATTTAGATTTTTTGTAATACTTATATTTTTTATGAATATAAGTTTACATACATATTTAGTAGCAGGATCTATATTTTTAATATATTTGTACGATTTTTACAGAAAAAATAAAAGTTTAAAAAGAAGTGAAAAAAATAAAAATATAGTTTGCACAATTATAACTTTTTTTTGGTTTCTAGCAATTTTTATATTACTATTTCCTAAAAGTGATATTGGATTTCGGTGGAAATGGAGGACATTCTTTATTATATATTTTTGGAGAAGCAAGTATTTCGTCTAATAATAATCTTTTAGGAGTTATATCAATAGTGATATATGTATATATGTTATTTAAGTATAATTCATTAGAAGATGGTATAAAGCTAATAACGTTATTTATGCCACTTGTATTATTACTTATGATGTTACATTGTCAGATGTGGCATATTTCAGTACTTTTTGAAGTTTTATTTATTGTATTAATAAAAGATATAGATAAAAAATTAGTAAAAATATTTATTACTGCTATGCTATTAATACAGATTTTGTGGAATATTCAATCGCTAAATTTTGATTATAATAATTTATATTCTCCTGCAAAGGAAGTAGCAGATTTTATTAAACAAATTGATGATTATGAAAATAAAAAAATATATGGAATAAACTATATGCCTGTAGCAATACAACCATATTTTGAAAAAAATATATTTGATAATTATAATACAGATAAAGCAAATTATTGTTGGAGTATAAGTAATGGATATGATACTTTTAAAGAAGTAGAAAAATATATGCCAGATATATGTATTATACCAATCACAGTATTGAACAAAGATATAGAAGATCCAGATGCTATTTCAAAATATATAAAAGGAGATTTGAAAAATTTGATTGAAAAATTAGAACAAGATAAATATGCAAAATATAAATTTATTGGTAATCTGTATTTGAAAAATTTTATTAGAGAACAACATAACTTTTTTGTGTATGTAAAACAAGATATAAATTAGTAAATAAAAAAAGCCTAATTGTTAAATATAAAGTTTTAACAATTAGACTTTTTTTAGTATTAATATTAAAAGTAAAACAAGTTATGCCTTTAGAATATATTTTAAATTTATATAAGATAATTTATTTTAAAAGCATAGGACCAATTTGAGTTACAGTTCCAGCTCCTAAAGTTATTACAATATCATTTTCGTTTACATTCTGTTTTAAATATGAAACTATTTCAGAAAAATCAGGCATATATAAAGCTTTTTTATTATTTTCTTCTAATTTTTTAACTAAATCTTTTGAAGAAATATCAAATGTATTTTGTTCTCTTGCAGCATAAATATCTAAAATAATTAAATTATCAAAATTAGATAAAGCTTTAGCAAAATCGTTTAAAAGACTTTTGGTTCTACTGTAAGTATGTGGTTGAAAAATTACCCAAGATTTATTATAAATTTTATTCTTGATAGCATTTGCTGTTGCAGTTATTTCAGTAGGATGGTGAGCATAGTCATCAAAAATGGAAACATTTTTATTTAATTTACCTTTAAATTCTAATCTACGTTCAGCACCTGTAAATTCTTTTAAAGAACTTTTTATAACTTCTTTAGAAATATTATAATAATCACATACAACAGTGCAAGCAAGAGCATTTAGTATATTATGTTTTCCAGCGACTGAAAGTTCTATAGTAGTATAAAGTTCATTATTTTTATATACATCAAATTTTGCAAAACCATTACTGTCAAAAGAAATATTTTTTGCAACAAAATTAGCAGAAGTATTATCTATTCCATAAGAAATGAATTTTGATTTAGTAATATTTTTTAAATTTAAACAATTTTTATCATCAGCATTTGTAACTAATAATCCATCCTCATCTAATATTGAAACAAAATCCTGAAAAGTCTTTACAATATTATCAAAAGTTTTATAGTAATCTAAATGATCATTATCTATATTTAATATTATTTCTGTTTTAGGAAAGAACTTTAAGAAATTTGCTTTATATTCACAAGATTCAAGTATGAAATAATCACTATTACCAACACGATAGTTTCCACCAATTGAATCAAGCATTGCGCCCACCTCAATAGAAGGATCCTTTTGGGCATTAATAAAACAAATTGAAAGCATAGAAGTAGTAGTTGTTTTTCCATGAGTTCCAGAAACACAAATGGTTTCTTTATAAAGTTTTGTTAAATAACCAACAAATTTACCTCTATCAATTAAAGGAATATTGTTTTCTTTTGCAATTATTATTTCTGGATCAGAATCACTAATTGCAGCAGAATATATTATTAAATCACTGTTTTTGGCATTTTCTAAATCATGACCAATAACAGTTTTTATGCCATGCATATTTAATTTATCTGTTAATTCACTTTGTGCTAAATCAGAACCAGTAACAGTATAATTCCAATTATGCAAAGTTTCTGCTATAGCACTCATACTAATACCACCAATACCAATAAGGTGTATATGTTTATATTGTTTTAAATCTGTTATTTCAAAATCCATTTTATAGCCTCCTAAAATATAAAATCATTATACTATTATAGAGTAAGAATTTCAATAAAAATAAAGAAATTTTAAGTTTTAATATTCTACAAAAAAGGAGATTATAAAAGAAATTATTGTTATAATTGTTATATTAAAATATTAATAAACAAAAAAATAAATAATTTTACATATTAAATAAATTTAATGGTTAAAATAAAGTAAAATGAAGTTTTTTTGATAAAAATAAAAAATATTAAAAAAAGTATATAAAAAAAGAAGGAAAAAAAGTTTTTTTGTAGAATAATAAAATTAGTACATAGAATTTTTAATATGTATTAAAACGAGAAGAAAGAGGTGCTTAAAAAATGCAAATAACAGATGTACGTTTAAGAAAAGTAAATTTAGAAAACAGAATGAAGGCAGTTGCTTCAGTAACATTTGATGGAGAATTCGTAATTCACGATATCAAAGTTATCGAAAGCCAAAATGGATTATTTATTGCTATGCCTAGTAAAAAAACTCCAAACGGAGAATTTAAAGATATAGCTCATCCAATTAATGCTGAAACAAGAGAGAAAATTCAAAAAGCTATATTAGAAGCTTATGAAGCTCCAGATGCAGAAACTGCAGAAGAATCAGCAGAATAATTTTGTTAGATTGAAAAAGCGTTACTAAAAGTAACGCTTTTTTTGTACAAGTTAAATAAATTTAATATATTTATAATATGAGCTTCAAATAATACTTTTACTATATAAAAAATATATCAAATTTTTGTTGTTATTTTTTCGTATTTTATATATAATAATGAAAAGTGAGGTAAAGTATTTATGAAAAATAATGGAATTGAAGATATAAGAATAGATGTAAACTACAATTCTAATAGAAAAAAAAGCAAAAAAGGAATTGTAATATTTTTTATAGTGTTATTAATTCTTGGAGTAGGTGCGTTCTATTTCTATTTTTTACAATCTCAAGCTAGTGCTAAAGAATTATTTTTCACAAACTTATCAAATCTTGATATGAAAAATATTTTAGATAATAGCATATATGAACAAATGGCAAATAGAGTAATAACAGAAGATACAGAAATAACTACAAAAGTTAATTTTTCAACTAATGTGGAAAATCAAAATTTGGAAGAAATTGATTTTAGTAAATTTTTATTAGAATTAACAAATAAAAATGACGTAGAAACCTTAAAAACATATAGTGAATTAAAAGTTAGTTATTCAGAAAATGAAATTTTTAAAGCTAAAATGTTATCAAATGAAGAAGTTATAGGAGCAATGTCTGATGAAATTTCAGCCCAATATGTTGGATTAAAATATGATTCCATTAAAGATATTTTAGGAATAGACATTAATTCTAATCTTATAAAATCTTTAAAAAAATCCAAAAAAGTAACTTTAACAGATGAACAAAAAAAAGAATATATAAATAAATATATTATGCAAATATCAGAGAGTATACCAGAGGAAAAATTTGAAATTCAGGAAAATATTGTGATTCAAAAAGCTTCAAGCTCTTCAAATGCAACAGCATACACTTTAACATTAACACAAGATGAGCTAAGATATATACTTACTAATTTATTAACTAATTTGAAAAAAGATGAAGCCTTATTAAATGAACTAATAACAAAAGAAGAAAATGCTATATCAGAAGAATATAGAGTTTATGAGGGATTAATAAGAATAGTATTAGGAAACAAGATAAATACAAATATAAAAGATTTACAAAAAGTAATAGATAATACTATTGATAGTATAAAAAAATGGTCTGGAAATGGTATAGTTATTAAATTATATGTAACAGATTTAGGAATTGAAAAAATCAACGTAATTTTGCCAAATGAGAATACTTTAGATTTTGAATTTACGAAAAAAGCAGAAGAACAGAATCTTTTAAAAATAACATATTTATATAAAGGTTCTAATTCAGGTCTGGAATTTTTGAAAAAAGACAAAGTAAAAACATATTCAGCAGAAGATGGAATAGAAGATTTAGAAGAGAAAGTAGTTCCAAAAGATATTGATGAATCAAAAATAAATGGATTTTCTCTTGAAATAGATAAAACAAAAAAAGAAGCAAATACAAGTATTAACATAACATATAGTTTTATAGAAGATGAAGTAATAAACAAGAAAATAAATATAAGTATAAGAACAGATGGAACACAAAATTCTAAATCAATGAAAAATAGTATAGTTATTTCTCAAGGATCAAATGATGGAAAAAGTGGTCAAATAACTATTGATAATATAATTAAGTTTACAAATGTTTCAGATATTGAAGACTTAACAGAAGAAAATTGTGTATTTTTAGATAATTTAAGTGAAGAAGATGCAAATAATACAATAGAAGAAATAAAATACAGATTTGAGGAAATATATAATGAGAAAAAATCAAATTTAAATCTTATTGATGTTAATACCAAAAGTTCTATCATTAGACAAGAATTAGATACAGTTTCTTCAAATATTAGTAAAGATGAAGCAAGAGAAGCATTAGCAGATAAAGTTACAGGAATGATGCAAGAGGCAATAGATAATAATCAAGAATTCACATTACAAAATTTAGTAGAGTTACAAATTGACGGACTTGAAGTTTCATCAACTGTAAATGAAAATACTGCTATAATTGTAGTTGATATTTATACATTTAATATAGACTCTAATTTTAATTTAACAGATGCTTAAAAAATCTAAAGTAGGAGAAGTAATATGGGAAGTAAAAAAGGAAAAATAAAATTAAATTTAAGACGTGTAATAGTTTTAATAGTTTTACTAATATTAATTTTATTGGCTATTTGTGGAATTAGTAAATTATTCTCAAGTATTTTGGCAGAAGAAAAGATAGTTGGCAATAATTCAAAAGTAAACATGGGATTAGCCGTAAAAGGAAAAGATGCAGTTTATTATAATAAATATGAAAAAGGAATTGTTAAAGTAAAAGGTAAAGAGGAATTTCAAATAACTGACGAAACAGCATATTCAATGACTCTTATTGATGATACAATTTATTATATTACAGTATCAAGTACAAATACTATAGATTTAAAAAAAGTACAAACAAATGGTGATGGACTTTCTTTAGTAAAAACGATATCTACATCAATTAGCAAATTTTATATAGAAGATAACTTTTTATATTATGCAAATGATAAAGATACACCAGGTATAGCAAAATATTCTCTTGAAACAGGAGAAGAAACGATAATAACAGCAGCTAATGTTAAAGATTTTGTTTTAGATGATGATATAGTTTATTTTACTGATAATGTAGGATATTTGCATTCAGTAAAAACAAATGGAACAGATAAAAAAGAAATATCATCAGAATACAATATTTCAAATATTCAAATATTAAAAAAATGGATATATTTTTATGATGAAAAAGAAAATGCATTATGCAAAATGAAAAAAGATGGTTCATCTAAAAAAATAGTTGCAACATTTGTTAATAATGAAATGTATAATGTAACAAGTAAAAAAATATATTATTTTGATGAAATAAATAAACAAATATGTAGCTCAGATTTAAAAGGAAAAAAATCAAAAGCAATAGTAACATTAGAAGCAACTAGAACAAAAATAAATGTAGTAAATAATGTTATATATTATTTAGATAATAGTAAAGATGACTCACAAATATATCAAATGTATAGAGTAAAAACAAATGGTGGTCAAGTAAATTCTATAGATTATTAAAAAGTTTTAGTAGTAATATATAATATGATTTCATATTATATTAAAAACATATTGACAATTTGTGTAGCTCAATATATAAATATAATATAAACTTTAGGAGGGTTCTATGAAATTAGGAACTGTTGTATATGATAATAAAATATATAACTTAGACTATATGACAGCAGAGGAAATGAAAGAGCTTCTAAAAACGATTGAAAATACTAAAAAAGAAACCTTAAGTGAAGCTAAAAAGATGTTAAAAAAATAGTAGTTTAGGAGGAAGTTTTTTTGGAAGAGGAATTAACAAAAAAGCAAATTTGTTCAAACTTAAAAAAGTTATATGATGAATCTCAAAGTAGAGTAGAAACTGATGCTATGGTTAGGAGAGCATATACTGATAGAATATCGTCAGATACAATAAACGAAAAAGTAGTAGCTCAAATGAATGCTATAAAAACTGGAATTTATGAAATTAATCCTAAATTTAAAGAGGGATCAAAAAATTATGATACAACAAAAAAATTAGTTTCTGAAACTTTAGCAAATTATGAAAAAACTTTAATTGAGCTTAGCGAATTTTATGATGGAAAAATTGAGCAATTAATACTACGAAAAGTAGAGTTAGAAGCAAGTTTAGTTGGGTCAATTTTAAATGAAGAATATTTAAGTGAGAAAGTCATTAGAAAGAATGAACAAAAAGATAATGATAAAGTAAAAAAATCAGTTACAGAAAATATAAAATCAGCAATAGAGAAGATTACAAATAGAAAAAAAGATAAAAATGAAATTGATTTTAATGATATTTCAAAATTGATGGATGGCAGAGATGTAGCAGAAGAAATTGATAACAAGTTAAATAAAAGAATTGAAAAAACAGTTGAAGATAAAAAAGCTAATAAAGAATTTTTAAGTAAAGTTGAAAAAGAAATAGCATTAATTGATGATGAAATAGATAAAATAAATGAAAGAAAAAAACAATCTATTTATGATGCAATGGAAGTAGGAGACAAAGCTATAGCAACAACTATTCGTAAACCTAGAATGTTCAAAAAAATTACAAGATTTTTTGTTAGTAGATTTAATACAGCAAAAATAGTTGAGTCAAGTATAATTGAACCATTAAATTTAAGAATCGAAGGATTTAGAAATAATGAGTTAGTAAACATGAAGGGATAAAAGAAGATGGATACAAGTTTTTTAGGTAAAGTTAAGTCACATTGGAACAAAGGTTGGAATCAAAATCCAAGTTTTGAAAAAGCTAAGAATTACATAAATGTTATGGCTAAGGGAAAAAATGAAAAAGAACTTAGCAAAGGAAAAGAATCAAGAGAAGCAGAAGAGTTATTATTATAAATTAGCTCTTGCAATTTAATAAAATGTGTGTTATATTATTAACATAATATTTAAAACATATTTAAAACCGTTTGAAAAAGCAAAGTAAATAAATAGTAAATGCTTTAAAGAGAAAACAAATGTAACGCTGAGAGTTTGTTTAAGCAGTATTTATTGAAATTTCACTTTTGAGGTTCTTATAATGAAGTTTAGTAGTTATAAGCGTTTGTTACGTTATAACAATTAATGAGGTTAATTTTAAGAATACTTTAAATTAATGAAATTAGGTGGTAACACGAGTTATATTCGTCCTATGTAAATAGGGCGATTTTTTTTATATTCTAGGAAAATTATTATAGTATGATAATTTTTCGTAGAAGATAATTATGTTGAACCCTAGATTTTCTTAAAATTTGCATTTGATAGAAAATTTCAGGTTCGACTTTATATTAGGAGGATAAAAATGAAAGAGAAAATTGACGAAATTCAAAAAATGGCAAAAGAAAAGATTTCAGAAATTCAAAACTTACAAGAATTACAAGATTTAAAAGTAAAATTACTTGGTAAGAAAAGTGAATTATCTAATCTTTTAAAAGGCTTGGGAAGTTTAACTGCAGAAGAAAGACCAAAAGTAGGTAGTTTAGTAAATGAAGTTAGAAATGAAATTGAACAAAAATTAAATGAAGCAGAAAAGAGTTTAAAAGAAAAAGCATTGGCACAAAAATTAGAAAAAGAAAAAATTGATATAACTGCTCCAAGTGTAAAAATAAAAAGAGGAAGTAAACATCCAATAAATAGAGTGATTGAAGAAATACAAGATTTATTTTTTTCAATGGGATATGATGTTATATCAGGACCAGAACTTGAAACTGATGAATTTTGTTTTGAAAGATTAAATCTTCCACAAGGACATCCAGCAAGAGATATGCAAGATAGCTTTTATATAACAAATGAGTATTTATTAAGAACACAAACATCAGCTGTTCAAGCAAGAGCAATGCTTGCAAATGAAGAAAAATTGCCAATTAGAATGATATGTACAGGAAAAACTTATAGAAGAGAAGATGACGCAACACATTCACATCAATTTAATCAAGTTGAAGGTTTAGTTATAGATAAAAAAGAGTTAAATGTTTCACTTGCTGATTTAAAAGGAACTTTAGAAGTTTTTGTTAAAAAGATGATTGGAGAAAATAGTGAGTTAAGATTTAGACCAAGTTATTTTCCATTTACAGAGCCATCATATGAAGTTGATGTTACATGTTTTAAATGTGGTGGAAAAGGATGTCCACTTTGTAAGAAAACAGGATGGATAGAAGTTCTTGGTGCAGGTATGGTTCATCCAAATGTTTTAAAAATGAATGGATATGATCCAGATAAATATTCAGGATTTGCTTTCGGTACAGGAATTGATAGATTAGCAATGTTTAAATATGGAATTACTGATATGAGATATTTATATACGAATGATGTAAGATTTCTTTCTCAATTTGATAGAAAAGATGAAGAATAATTTTATAAATAAACTTCGTCTTACGTCGTTAAAATTTAATAAAATTCTCATAGTACTCAAAGTACAATTTTGTTTTTTTATTAAATTTTGCGTAGTAATACTTGTTTATTTATAAAGTTAAAAATATTAATGATAAGGAGTATATTATGAAATTAAGTATAAATTTTTTAAAAGATTATGTTGATGTTGAAGCGGATAGTGTAACATTAGCAGAAGATATGACTAGAGTGGGTAATGAATATGATAGTGCTACAAAATTGGTTCCATCAACTAAATTAGTAATTGGTAAAGTTTTAGAATGCGAAAATCATCCTGATTCAGATCATTTACATGTTTGCAGGGTTGATGTTGGTACAGAAGTTTTAAATATAGTTTGTGGTGCTCCAAATGTAAGAGCAGGAATTAAAGTAATTGTTGCATTGGTAGGAGCTGAACTTCCAGATGATTTTAAAATAAAAAAAGGTATGATAAGAGGTCAAGAATCAAATGGTATGATTTGTGCTTTATATGAAATAGGAATAGATAAAAAATTCTTGTCAGAAGAAGATAAAAATGGTATTCATATCTTGCCTGATGATAGTCCAGTTGGAAAAGATCCAATAGAATATATGAAATTAAATGATGATGTAATAGATTTTGAGCTTACAGCAAATAGAGGAGATTTATTAAGTATCTTAGGAATGGCTTATGAAGTAGGTGCAATTTATAATAAAAAAGTTAAACCTATTGATTTATCACATAAAGAATCAGGGGAAGATTTGAATAAATCATTTATTGTAAAAGTAAATACAGAAAACTGTAGTCTTTTCTTAGCCAGAAAAGCATTAAATGTAGAAATAAAAGAAAGTCCAGATTTTATAAAAAATAGATTAATAGCATCTGGAATAAGACCAATTAATAATGTTGTAGATATAAGTAACTATGTAATGCTTGAATGTGGTCAACCACTACATTTTTATGATGCAGATAGATTAGGAAATTGTATTGAAGTAAGAATGGCTAAAGCATCAGAGAAACTAACAACATTAGATGAAATAGAAAGAGATTTAAAAGATACAGATATTGTAATCTCTGACGGAAAAAGAGCTATAGGATTAGCTGGTGTTATGGGTGGATTAGATACAGAAATAGAAGAAGATACAAAAAATGTATTAATAGAAGCAGCTATATTTGATTCAGTAAAGGTAAGGAAAACTTCTAAAAAAATTGTAAGAAGTGAAGCAAGTAATCGTTTTGAAAAAGGATTAGATCCAAACAGAACTTATATGGCAATGGAAAGAGCAGTAAAATTATTAGAGGAATATGCTAGTGCTACTATTCAAACAGGAACAGTAGTATATGATAAAACAGAAAAAACAGAGAAAAAAATTAATATTACTATAGATGATATTAATATATTATTAGGAACAAATATATCAAAAGAGGATGTTTTAGATGTATTTACAAGATTAGGATTTGAATACAAAGTATCTGGAGAAATAATAACAGTTACCATTCCAACAAGAAGATTAGATATTTCTATAAAAGAAGATTTAATAGAAGAAGTGGGAAGAATTTATGGAGTAGATAATATTGTTGGTAAATTACCAGTTGTTCCTATGAAAATAGGTAGTGTAGATAAAACTGAAAGAGGAATCAGAGATAAAATGATTTCTTTAGGATTAAATGAAACGTTATCATATATATTAATAAATGATAAAGATGTTCATAAATATATTTCAGATGAATTTGAAGAATTACGTTTATTAGATCCTATGACAGAAGAAAGAAATACATTAAGATATAGTTTAATACCTTCTCTATATAAAATTTATGAATATAATAAAGCACATTATACAAAAGATGTATCTATATTTGAAGTAGGAAAAGGTTTCTGGAAAAAGGAAAATGAATATGGAGAAGATTTAAAATTATGTAGTTTAATGACAGGTGAATTTTATTTAGGAATAAATAATAAAAAACAAGTTGATTTTTATATTATAAAAGGTGTAGCAGAAGAAATATTAGATTATTTAGGATATGGAAATAGATACAGTTTTGTAATGCCAAAACAAGAAATTAAGGAATTCCATCCAGGTCAAGTAGCAGAAATTAATGTTAATGGTGAAGTAGTAGGAGTAATTGGAAGAATACATCCAGAGATTTCAAAAGAATCTGTATATGTATTTGAAATCAATTTAGAAAAATTGCTAGCTAAAAGAGTAAGCAAAATGAAATTTAAAGAAATTTCAATGTATCCAAGTGTAAAAAAAGATATTGCAATTATATTAGATAAAGATATAACAGCAGATGAAATTTCAAAAGTAATCAAAAAAGCAGGTGGAAATTTACTTATAAATCAAGAAATGTTTGATGTATATACAAATGCTATTTTAGGAGATAAAAAGAGTGTTGCGTATTCATTAACATTTGGATCTAGCTCAAAAACATTAACTGATGAAGAAGTAAATCCAGTTGTAGAAAAGATTATAGAAGCTTTAGAAAAAACATTAAAGGCAGAGTTAAGAAAATAATTAAATTAATATTGTTAAAAAGTAATTAAAATAAATAAAAATATGCTGAGTTTTGAAATAAACTTAGCATATTTTTATATTTAAATTTATATTATAAGAAATTGCTTTGTAATCCTATAATATAAATAATTCATAATTGACTATTTTATTCTTATAAAAATTTTTTTAATCTATTTATATTATTTTCTTGAAGTCTAATAAACCCATTCAAAATATCTTTCACATTTTGAGAAGCTTCAGGACTTTGATTTAATAATTTAACGCCTTTTATAACTCCCATATCATATCCTTGTATTAAAATTTCAGATAAATTTGTATTGCTAGTATCTTTAATAGTGTTGAATTCTATTCCAGTCCAACCCATTACTTTTTGATTTAAAGGTGTATCATCAGGAATTTCTCCAATTTTTTCAAATTCATTATTAACTTTATCAAGAGTTGTTAAATAAGTATTGTATTGATAACTTAAATCGTCTTTGAATTCAGTATCAGAACATTTTTTAGAAATATGTTCTAGAGAAGACATACCCATAGTAACACCTTTGTGAACTTCATTTAATATTGTTAAATCATCCATAAAAAATCTCCTTTTTCAATAATATATAAATAGTATTTGAAAAAAAGAAGCTAATTATACTATATTTTTATAAAGATATAATTGAGTAAGAAAACGAATTATATATATGTTTTCTTGCTTATCACTTTTTTTAAATCCAAATTTTGTGCATCACTTTATTTTAATATATATAATTTTTTATTACATATTTTATAAATTGAAAATATAAAAAATATAGCTGAATTTTATATTGCAAATTGTAAAAAGCGATTTAATATGATAGTATAATAAACAGTTAGTTAAAAAAATGTGGATAAACAATTTCAAAAAAAGTTTAATGTGGAAAAGGAGAAAATATGAATTGGACTAAAGAACAAAATGATGCAATTTATAAAAAAGGTTCAAATATATTAGTTGCAGCAGCAGCACGGAAGTGGAAAGACAGCAGTATTAGTTGAAAGAATTATTGAAAAGATTTTAAAAGATGGTATAGATATTGATAAACTTTTGGTAGTTACTTTTACAAATGCTGCAGCATCAGAAATGAGAGAAAGAGTATTAGAAGCAATTTATAAGAAAATTGATGAAGAACCAGAAAATGAAAATTTACAAAGACAGGTAGTTCTTTTAGGAAAATCAAGTATATGCACAATTCACTCATTTTGTTTAGATGTAATCAAAAACAACTTTTTTGAAATAGATTTATCAGCCAATTTTAGAATTGGAACAGAAGAAGAAATTGAACTTTTAAAACAAGAGGTTTTGGAAGATGTTTTTGAGAATTTATATGAAGAAGAGGATGAGCAATTTGCAAAATTAGTAAATACATATACAGGTTATAGAGGAGACGATAGCTTAAAAGAAATTATTTTAAAAATATATAGATTTATGCAAAGCGCGCCATTTCCAAGTGAATGGTTAATTGATAAAGTAGACTGCTTTAAAAATAGTGAAGAGATAAAAGATTTTTCAAAAAGCATATGGGGAGAGATTTTACTTAAAAATTTGCAAGAAGAACTTATTGATGGAATAAATAGTTTAAAAGCGCTTGAAAGCAAGTTAAGTAACTATTATGAATTAGAAAAATATACACAAACTATACAATCAGATATAGAAAATTTAGAAAATATTTATAATGCAAGTAAAGTATCTTGGAATGAAGCTTATATGCAAGCAGAAGATATGAAATTTAAAACATGGCCAATAGATAAAAAAATATCTATGGATTTAAAAGATGAAGCAAAAGCTTCAAGAGACACAGTAAAAAATAAAATAATGAAACTAATAAAAGAAACTTTAATTTATGATTCAGAAAGTGCATTTAAAGATATATATGAAATGTATGAGATTTTAAAGGTATTAAGAGATGTAATAATTGAATTTGATAAAGAATTTAAAAATAAAAAAAGAGAAAGGAATATAATAGATTTTAATGATATTGAACATTATGCATTAAAGATTTTAGTAAAAAAAGATAAAAGTGGAAATTATGTACCAACTGATGTAGCGAAAAAATATCAAGAAAAGTTTGAAGAAATTGCTATAGATGAATATCAAGATAGTAATGAAGTACAAGAATATATTTTAAATGTTGTATCACGTAAAAACAATTTATTTATGGTAGGAGATGTAAAACAAAGTATTTATAAATTTCGTCAAGCATGTCCAGAATTGTTTTTAGACAAATATGATAAATATGATTTAGAAGGAAATGAATATGGACTAAAAATACAATTATTTAAGAATTTTAGAAGTAGAGAAAATGTATTAGATATAACAAACAGCATTTTTTCAAATATTATGAGTAAAAGTTTAGGAGATATAGATTATACAAAAGAAGAATATTTGAATTTAGGAGCAGATTTTGAAGATGTAACTAATGGTTTAGAAAAAGCAGAATTAGATATTATTGATTTAAAAGAAGAAGAGGAAAATGAAAATGAAAATCAAGAACATTTAAATGAAGAAGAGGAAAATTTAGCAGATACAGAATTATTGGAAAAAGAAGAAATAGAAGCTAAATTGGTTGCAAAGAAAATTGAAGATATTATAGGTTCAAAAAAACAAGTTAAAGATAAAAAAGTAGGTTTTAGAGATGTAATGTACAAAGATATTGTAATTTTACTACGATCAACTTCAAGACTTGCAAGTATCTATGAAAAAGAGCTTATGAAGAAAAATATACCAGTATTTTCAGATACTTCAGATGAATATTTAGATACTATAGAAATACAAACAATTATAAATTTATTAAAGATTTTAGATAATCCAATAGATGATATTTCATTAGTATCTGTTATGCGTTCAGAAATAGGAACTTTTACAGATAATGAAATTTTAGAAATAAGACTAACGAACAAAGAAGGAAACTTTTATGAAAGTTTGAAAACAGCAAAAGATACTATAAAAGGCGAGCTAAAAGAAAAAATAGAAGTATTTTTAAGTAATATAGATACATGGAGAAAAGAAAGTGATTATTTAAGTTTAGCAGAACTTATTTGGAAAATATATACAGATACAGGATTTTATAATTATGTAGGACTAATGCCTAATGGAACTCTTAGACAAGCAAATTTAAAAATGTTATTTGAAAGAGCAAAAGAATATGAAAAAACAAGTTTTAAAGGATTATTTAATTTTATAAAATTTATAGAAAAATTAAAAAACGGAAATAGTGATATGTCTTCTGCTAAAATTATTGGTGAAAATGAAAATGTAGTTAGAATAATGAGCATTCATAAAAGCAAAGGACTGGAATTTCCAATAGTATTTTTATGTGCTACATCAAAAAAAGTTAATCTACAAGATTTGAATTCTAATCTTTTATTACATCAAAAAATTGGAATAGGACCACAATATATTAATTATGAAAAGAGAATAGAATATTCAACATCAGCTAAAGATGCAATAAAAATAATTATAAAAGAAGAAACAATATCAGAAGAAATGAGAATTTTGTATGTTGCCTTAACAAGAGCAAAAGAAAAGCTAATTATTACAGGAACTATGAAAGACTATCAAAAAGAATTAGAAAATAAAAAAGACATTTTAAAAATTTATAGTTCTAATAGTAGTGATGGAAAAATTAATCCAGTAATATTGAAAAAATATGTATCATATTTAGATTGGATACAATTAGTTTATCTAAATAATGATTTAAAAGATATAATACAAATAAATGAATATAATAAAAAAGATATTATAAGTAAAAATGAAGAAAAAGAAGTAGAAATTAGAAACTTTGATTTTGAAAAAGATACAGATTTTGAAAAGTTAAAAAGTAATTTTGATTGGAAATATGAGAAAAGCTTAGAAACGAAACTTCCAATGAAAAGTACTGTTAGTAAAATTAAAGAAATAAAGAATCAAGATATTATTTATACTGGAGAAATAGATTTTGATAATTTAACTAATAAGCAAATTGGTATAGCAAATATAGTACCAAAATTTTTGGATAAAGAAGAAAATATAACAAGTAGTAAAAAAGGTACATTAATGCATTTATTTATGCAAAAGATTGATTTAAAAAAAGAATATTTAAAAGAAGATTTAGAAAATTTAAAACAAGAATTAATTTTCAAAAAGATTATAACTAATGAAGAAGCTAGTTTTATTAATTTAGAAAAAATTGATAACTTTTTAAAATCTAATTTAGCATTAAAAATAAAGAAATGCAAAATAATTGAAAAAGAAAAAGCATTTTGCAAAAAATTAAAAGCTAAAGAAATTTATGATACTGCTACAGATGAAACTATTTTAGTACAAGGTATAATAGACTTATATGGAGTAACAGAAGAGAATAAAGTAATTTTAGTAGATTATAAAACAGATTTTGTAGAGAATGGAAAAGAGGAAATACTTGTTAAAAAGTATTATAATCAATTAAAAATATATAAAGAGGCAATAGAGGAAGCATTGGGAAAGAAAGTCACAGAAATATACATATATTCTTTATATTTAGATAAAGAAATAAAGTTAGAAATTTAATAAATATAGTAAAAAATATAATATATTTTAGTACAAATAGGTAAAGTAAAAAGTTAAAATAATTTTGTAACCTAATGAAAATATGTCATAAATATAATAAAAATAATTGCTAAATGTTTACAAATAAGCAATTTTGATGTATAATAAATTATGTCATAATCTGTAAAATAAAGGGGAAAATATAATATGGATAGAATGAAAACCTTTTTATTATATCTTTTAGCCATACTAGGATTTATGTTTATATCATATATACTAGAAAATGGTTTGATTGAAAATATGTATAAAAAAATGAATGGTAATATACAGCAAACAATAACTGATATATCAATAGAAGAGTCATCAGGAAAAGCGACAAATGTAAATGGATATATGAGTTTTAAATTGTTAAATAATTCATCATATAGTATAAAGAATCATTATGTAAAAATAGAATTATATAGTAAACAAGGATTGCTTGCAGCAACAAAGTATGTTGAAATACCAGAACTACAAGGTGGACAATCTAAAGATTATCAAGTTAAATTCAAAGCAAACGAAATACGTAGTTATACTATGTCTATAGTAACAGAAGTTCCTGATAAAACTAATATAATAAATATTTTAGGATGGGAAATAGATTTAAGTGATGTATTTGGAATGGATTTAACAAATGCAACATTATTTGGAGTTAAGCTTACAGAATTATTTAGTTGGGATGGAGCAAAAAGTGCAGGAGCAAATGCATGGAATTGGTCAATAAGAATATTAGAGGGTGTTCCATTATGGGCATATGCAATAGCAACAGGATTAGTTATATGGTATATGCCAGCACGATTCCTATTTGGAATATTCCCAATTTAATTAAAAAAGTTTATAAATAGTATATAAAAATCTCAATATTAATTTTATTAATATTGAGATTTTTTGCAGTACAGGAAATTACTATGTAATTCATAGAATATAAAATTTTTGGTAAGATTGTACACAAATTTATTACATAAATTTAGTACTAGAACTAATATGTCATTTTTTATTTTAATTTTCCTTTATTATACAGTTTTTGGCAAATAATTATTTTATTCTTGTATAAAAATAGTAAATAATATATAATAATGTAAAAAATGAGAATGCTAAGAGAAAAAGTACAATTAGAAAAGGAGAATATTTATGTTAGATTCATCAAAACTACATGAATTAGAAGAAAAGGCCAGAAGTATTAGAAAAAATATAGTTGAAATGGTATATCAAGCAGCATCAGGACATCCAGGAGGGTCATTATCAGTAGCAGATATACTTACAGCATTATATTTTTCAGAATTAAGAGTGGATATTAATAATCCAAAAAATGAAAATAGAGATAGATTAGTTTTATCAAAAGGACATTGTTCACCTGCTTTATATTCAACATTAGCTGAAAAAGGATTTATACCCAAAGAAGATTTGAAAAATTTTAGAAAAATAGATAGTTATTTGCAAGGTCATCCAGACATGAAAAAAATACCAGGGGTTGATATGACATCAGGATCTTTAGGACAAGGATTGTCAGTTTCAAATGGTATAGCATTAGCAGGTAAAATGGATAAAAAAGATTATAGAGTATATTGTATTTTAGGTGATGGAGAAATAGAAGAAGGACAAATTTGGGAAGCAGCAATGTCTTCAAGTCATTACAAATTAGATAATTTATGTGTAATAGTTGATAATAATAATTTACAAATTGATGGAACAATAGAAGAGGTAATGAGTCCATATCCAATAGATAAGAAATTTGAAAGCTTCGGATTTAAAACAATAGTAGTAGATGGACATAATTTTGAAGAAATATTAGAAGCATTTGAAGTTGCAAAACAAACAAAAAATATGCCTACAGCGATAATTGCTAAAACTGTAAAAGGTAAAGGAATTTCATATATGCAAAATAAAGCAGGATGGCATGGAAAAGCTCCAAATGAAGAAGAATATAAATTAGCAATAGAAGAATTAAGTAATATGTAAAGTGATTATAAAAGAAAGGTTTATAGATAAATCCTTTATTAAAAATCTAAATATCTTAATATAAGGAGTATATGATATTTAAATATATCATTAAATTAAAATATGGATTTAAATAGTAAAATAGCCACAAGACAGAGTTATGGAGAAGCTTTGCTTGAGCTTGGAAAAATAAATGAAAATGTTGTAGTATTAGATGCTGATTTAGCAGGAGCAACTAAAACTAATATATTTGCAAAAGAATTTCCAGAGAGATTTTTCGATATGGGAATAGCAGAACAAGATATGATAGCAACAGCAGCAGGATTTTCAACTTGTGGTAAAATACCATTTGCTAGTACATTTGCTGTATTTGCAACAGGAAGAGTTTATGATCAAATAAGAAACAGCATATGTTATCCAAATTTAAATGTTAAAATTTGCGCAACACATGCTGGAATTACTGTTGGAGAAGATGGAGCAACTCATCAAATGTTAGAAGATATAAATTTAATGAGAGGACTTCCAAATATGACTGTAATTTCACCATCTGATGATACACAAAGCAGATGGGCTGTAAAAGAAGCAGCTAAAATACAAGGACCTGTTTATATAAGATTTGGAAGAGCAGCTACTCCTGTAATATATGAAAAAGATACAAAATTTGAATTAGGAAAAGGGATACAATTTGGAGAAGGAACAAAAGCTACTATATTTGCAACAGGTATGATGGTAGCAGAAAGCTTAAAAGCCCAAGAAGAGCTTGCAAAAGAAGGAATAGAAATAAGGGTAGTAGATTTTCACACAATAAAACCAATAGATGAACAAATGATTATAAAATGTGCCAAAGAAACAGAAAAGTTAATTTCAATAGAAGAGCACAGTATAATAGGAGGGCTAGGAACGGCAATATCTGAAGTATTAACAGATAAATATCCAGCAAAATTAACTAGAATGGGTATGAATGATTGTTTTGGAAAATCTGGAAATGCAAGTGAATTACTAAAGTATTTTGGACTTACAAGTAAAGAAATTATAGAAGAAGTAAAAAAGTAAAATAAAATTTATTAATTAGCTATTAAAAAGTAAATTAAAATGTATATAGCAGTATATGAAAATGAATTTAAAAATAAGCAGTATAATGCCCGAAATGTTGAAAAAAGTTGATTTTTGTGGTATTATATTATATAAGAGATAGTTTGTTTATTTTTTAAATAAAAGATAAGGAAGAAATGCGTATGATTAATAATTTATATGATGATCCAGAAAATGGAACAGAGCAAGATGCTGGAGATCCACCAATGCCAGAAGAAAACAATCAAGATGATGCAATAGCACAAGCTCAAGAAAGTAGTGAATCTAGAAGTAAACAAAGTTGGTCTAAGAAAACAACAAATGCAGTAAAAAAAGCAGTTAAGAATTGGAAAAGTAAAAGTTCCGTAATTGCAGCGCTTGGACCAATACTATTATGGATTTTTGTTGCACTTGTAATTTTAATAGTAATAATAGGTTTAGTTATGTTTTTAGTAACTATGCCTGGTATGGTAATGGAACAATTAAAATCATTATTTAATTCATTAGGAAATTATGTTGCATGTTTTTTTGGTGCAGATGTAACAAAGCAGATAGATGATACAGAAATTTTTGACACTTTGGATTATTTGGAGCAGATGGGATATGACATAAAAGGTTTTGGATTTTTAACAGATTATGTAGATAGTTTAGCTGTTAATGATGAACAAGATTATGATGATTCAAATGGTGCTAAATTAGATACTAAAACAGGTGTTATAAGGAATGATGATGATAAAATAATATATGCTAAAAGTGATTACATATATATGTATATAATGTCAGATAACTATGTTTATACATTAAAAAATAAAAACTTAGCAACACAAGGAAAAGCTCCTTGGAAGGGTACATGGTTTGAATGGCTAGGAGAATTTTTTCAAGGGGTTGGAACAGCAGCTTATAGAATAGGTAATTTTCTTGCTGGACCAATTTATGATATAACTGGTGTTACAAATGCTATGGGAGAAACCTATGGAAAAGGTCTTATAGTATTATGGGATGAAAAAGATGATATAATAGGTAAAAGAGGAACATTTTTTAATACAGATTCTATGTGGAATTGGGATAGTATATCAATTGATGTAAAATCAAAAAAACTTTCAATTGCAAGAAATGCATTTTTAAACTCAAATAATGCATTAGAATTTTCATTAGATGGTTGGTCTGGAAGATATGGTATGCCAATTGAATTTTTACTATCTATACATCTTGCAACTATGATGCCAGATTTAGCTTCAGATATGATAAGTAGTTTTCCAACAGAAATAAATGTATATTTACATAAAATTAGTGGCGAAGCAACAACAGCATTTAAAACTGATTCTGGATATATAACATATGAAAATTTAGAAAAGGCACTAACAGGAGTTTCAGGAAGAAACTTTCTTTCAGCGACAAAAGCTTGGTTTGATAATGCAATAATTAATAATGATGAAGCTAATGCTGCACTTGCACTTGGAATTCCTCATTCACCAGAGTGCTCATGTGTGCAAAATACAACAGAAACAGGAGAGTTAGCAGAAGGATATGAAGTATGTGATGCATGTAAAAGTTATATAAAGAAGATATTAAAATATTTAAGAAAAGATAACGATTATTCTTTTTTAGCATATGATCCATATATAGCAAATGTAACTGATCATTGGTATAGAGATGTTTATTTTGTAATGGAAGACACAAATTTAAAATTTGTAGATTATGATTATGAATATGAAGCAATGATGAAAGAAAGATGGACTTTATATGAAACAGATGATTATGGAGAATATGTATTATATGAAGTAAATCAAGATGGAAGTCTAGGTGCCAAATTTAATGGAACAGAAGAAGAGGCGAAAGCACAAGGCAAAATTGTTGCTAAAAAAGCAGAAACGATAGATGCTTCAAATTCTGAAGTAATGAAAGATTTAGGATGGGATAATCCAGATGAAATATGGGTAGCATATGAAGAAAATGCAGAAGCAAGCGGAACAAATTATGAAGCAATGTATCCAGATATAACAGAAGATGAAGAAGATTATGAAATAAAACTAAACATATTTGTAAAAATGGAAATGCTTGGAACTGTACTTCAAACAGGTGAAGGTCAAAGAACAGAAACAAATAACAAAATAAAGAAAATGTTTTTACAAAATAATTACTTTAGATATGATGGCTCAACAGAAACAGCTGAAATTATAACAGAATTGAGAAAGAAAGTAGCAAGTAATCATGGAGCATCTGATGGTGGATATTATACAGCATTATCAGATAGTGATTTAAATACATCAGTATCTCTTACAAGAAATGGTGAAACAAAAGAATATAAGGCATCAGATTATGCAGGAAAAGTATCATTAAATCAAGATTCATTAAATGCATTTAGTATGTTAGAAAATACACATACATTAGATGCAGATTACATATATAGGGATTTTAAAGAATTAATAGTAGAACTTGGATATTTTACAAAAGAAGAATTAACTGAAGAAACTCCTAGATTATTACAATGGTTAATTCCAGATATTGGATCAGGAGGATTTCCAAAAAGAGAACTAGATAAAAGAGAAGATGAATTTGGAACAACAATACATTCAAAACCTGATTATGAAGCAAATAATAAAAATGTTTTAAGAGCTATGTATGAAAAAGCGCGTGAAGATAAAGAAAATGGAATAACAGATGAAAATATAGAATCAGGAGATACACTATCTGAGAGTACAGTTAGTGGTATAACAAATGTAAGTGGAGTTACAAATCCTGTTGGTACAATTAATGACTTTAGTATGCGTAATAAATTAAGTGCTACTGCAAATATTAGTAAGGTTGTTAATGGAATGGGAAGTGATTTTGAGAGAATCGCAGAAGCAGGAGATGGTTATGATTATAAAGTAAAATGTGGAAGTGTAGAATTTACACATTATTATCAATTTAAAGGTAGTTATGCAGAGAAAACTTTTACATGGAGTGGAGAGACTAAAACTATACATAGAGCAGGCTGTGGACCTACATCTTGTGTTAATGTATTAACAGGATATGGACAAGATGTAAACCCAACTGATAATATTGTTGGAATAAGTTTTGATGCTACAATTTTTGGAGTAAAAGCATTTATGGAGCAATATGGAGTTACAGGAGAAAGTTTTGCAGGAATACCAGATTCTGAATATAAAAGTCGTATTGAACAAGCATTTTCAGAAGGTAAACCAATAATAACTTTAATGCATCAAAGTAAAACAGGAGATTCATTTTGGACTTCTGATGGACACTTTGTAGCAATGGTTGGACAAGATAGTAATGGAAATATAATAACACTTGATTCAGGAACTTCAAATCCAGATAGACATACTTATTCAGGAGGAGTTGATGGACTTTTAAGTACAATAGATGCACTTTGGGTAGCTGATGAAGCACCAGATGGAATGGCATCAGGTTCAAACTTTGAAGGATATAAAGGAAATGAAGCTGTAGTTTCACCAGTAACAGGTATATTACTAGAATATGGAACATATACAGATTCAGATATAAATTCTTTAACAGGAGAAGAAGATAGAGTAAATACAGATTTAAAACATGGTGTTAATGCAGAAAATTCTATAGTAACTAAAGAAGATGGAACTTTAGAAGTAAAACCAAAAGAAGGTGAAGAAGAGTCAGCATCAGAAATAGTACATGATAAAGTTGGATATGCAAAAATATTAGTATTAGATGCTGAAAATTATCAAAGACTTGAAAGTACAACAAGCAATAGTTTTAGAGATGATAGTTTAGTAAAAATAAAACAAATAAATAAATCTGATGATGTTAATACTAGAGATGTATCATATGATACGGATAAATCAAAAGCAGGTTTTGCAGAAAAAGTTCAGAGTGAAGAAGATATAGAAGATTGGACAAACATAGATAAAACTATATATGGATATAAAGAGTTTGCAGAAAGTTATGAGAAATATGGAATTGCAGGATATGTAGTATATATTGATGGTTTTGTATGTGAACTTCCTGATGAAGAATTATCTGAAAGCGAAGGAGAAGACAATGGAGATGACATTTCTGAAAAAATTCCTAATGGAGAAAAATTAACTTTAGATAGTTTTAAGAAAATTACAGATGGAGATTTACAAGGAAAAGATCCTTTAGAAGAAGATGAAGCTTTAGAATCAAAATATGAAAAAGATGCAGATTATAAATTAGCAAGTAAAAAGGCAACAGAAAAATTAAGTGCAGAATCAAGTTTAAAAGAACAAGCAAATTCAAGTATTTATTCACCATCAGCAGCAGTAACAATAGAAAATAACATAGATTTAACAGGAATATATATAAAAGAAGGTACAGTTATAGGAAGAACTATGACTGATAAAGAATTAATTGAAAATGTAAGAAAAGAAAAAAATAGACCTTATGAATATTATAGACCAGATGATGAAGGTGAAGATGAAGAAGAAAATCATGATAAAGTAATGGGAAATTACATAAGAGTAATGATGAGAGACTTAGACAAAACAATTGTAGAAAATGTAGAAGATTACATGAAATTAGATGATGTAGGTTCAACTTCAGTAGCAGCAGATGATGTAATAAAATTTATGGCAGGAGTTCTTACTGCAGAATGTGGTCCAACTTCAGAACAAGGACAGGCAGCGGCAGCATGGGTAATAAAAAACAGACTTGATAGTGGAAAATTTGGAGCAACTCTTGAAGAGATTTTAGTTGCACCTATGCAATTTGTTGTTGTTGCTACTGATCCTTCAGAATGTACAGGAGGATATGTAACAAAAGGAGAAACAATCTCATTAGAAGTAAATGGTACTACTTACTATGTAAATGCACCAAGTGATTTAGCAATAAAGGTTGCACAATCTGTAATGTCTGGTGGTAGTGAATACAAAAATGAAATAGCAGATAGATGTTATTGGAAGTCAGCAGGAACGAATGTAGATTCGAGTAAAGATCCTATACAAATTCCACCTGGAACTGGTAATAAATTCCATTACTAAAAGCTAAAAGTAATTTATATACAAAGGAGCAAATATTTTGAAAAAAAGAGATGTTAAAAAGAATGTTATCAAAAGATTAATTATGCTGTTAGCAGTAGTAGCTATAGTATTAATTATAGTACTAAGTTTTACTAAAAAAAGCACAGAAGGTAATAAAGTAGAACATTTAGGAAGTGTTAAAGTAGATATAACTGAAAAATCTACAGAAATAGAAAATTTTGATCAGATTGTAGATTTACTTCCAGTAAAAAGCATAACAGTGAGAAATAGAATTCAAAACTTTTGCATTAATGAGATGAAGTCTATTTATTCTAACATAGTTAATGCTTCAGAGAGAGAAATTGAAGAATACTATACAAAAAACAAAAGTGTAATAGATAGTTATATTTATAAAAGTGATTTGAATACATTTAAAAATTTAGCTAAAAAATTACAAGAAAATAAGGCTAAAGACTTGTTCTACTCTAATAATAAATTTGATGTATCATCTTTTAACAATAGTAATAATAGTGATATATATTTCAACATGATAGTAGAATACAATAATAAACAAGAAATAAATTTTGTAGTTCATATTGAAAGAGAAGTTGGAGAAATACAAGAAAGTAATATATTTTTTGAAGTAAAATAAAAGTTAATTTAGTTAAAACCTCAGGAAGATAAAAAATCTTCTTGAGGTTTTTTATTTATTGTACAAAAGTTTGTATACAAATTTTACTATTCAAAATTTATGTACAAGAATAAATACATCTATCGTTCAGTAAATTTTTGCATATTAAATATTATTCAATTTTGTTATTGTCATTTTGAAAGAAAAAATTTAAAATTGTTAAAAAATCAATATATATATTTTTTCTCTATTGATTTTTTTTTTCTTTATTGATATTATATATGCGTAAAAATGAAAAAATATGTAAAGTTTTAAGCTGAATTTAAGAAAAATTTAATAATATGTATAAAAATGTGAGAAAATAAAACTAGAAAGGGTGCAAAATAGCCAATGATAGAATTTAAAAACGTAACTAAACTATATGATACAGGAACAGAAGCTGTTCATAATGCAACTTTTAGTATAGATAAAGGGGAATTTGCTTTTTTAGTAGGATCTTCTGGATCTGGAAAATCAACATTAATAAAATTAATCTTAAAAGAAGAAGAAGCTACAAAGGGAAATATAATAATAAATAGTAAAGATATAACTTTTTTAAAAGCAAAAAGAGTACCATATTTACGTAGAAGCATGGGAGTTGTATTTCAAGATTTCAGACTACTTCCTGATAAAACTGTATATGAAAATGTAGCATTTGCAATGTATATTGTAAAAGCTACTCCAAAACATATAAGAAGACAAGTACCAATGGTATTATCTTTAGTTGGATTAAGTAATAAAGCAAAATGTTATCCAAATGAACTTTCAGGTGGTGAACAACAAAGAGTCGCACTTGCTAGAGCATTAGTAAATAATCCATCAATGATTATAGCAGACGAGCCTACTGGAAACTTAGATCCTGAAACTGCTTGGGATATAATGAACTTATTAAATGATATAAATGCAAGGGGAACAACTGTAGTTATGGCAACACATGCAAAAGATATTGTAAATAAAATGAAAAAAAGGGTTATACAAATAGATAAAGGTGTAATCGTAAGAGATGATAAAAAAGGTGGGTATAGTAGTGAGGTATAATGGATTTACTTATTTTATAGGTGAAGGATTTAGAAACATTTTTAAAAATACAAAATCAACTGTTATATCAGTTATAACAATGATTTGTACAATGTTTCTTTTTGGTATCTTTTTTGCTATAGGTGTTAATATCAATTCTGTTTTAGAACAAGTTCAAATGAAACAAGGAATGGAAGTTTTTATTTATGATGAAACAACAGATGAGCAAAAAGAAGAATTTGAAAATGAAATAAAAGCTTTAGATGGAGTTAATACTGTAGTATATAAAAATAAACAACAAGCATTAGACTCTATGAAAGAAAGAATGAATAATAAACCTGAATTACTAGAAGGATATGAAGGAGAAAATAATATCTTTCCAGCTTCTTTTATTGTGACATTAACAAATCTTGAAAGAAGTAAAACAATAGAGGAAGATATATTAAGAATAGGTGCTAAAATTGCTACAACTGGTAGAAGTGAAGAAGTTGATTTAGAAATTGAGGAATCAACTAATCATGATAATCTTGTAAAAAATATACAGAGTAGTAATGAAACAATAACAACTTTAATAACAATTGTAAAAGGAGTTAGAATAACAATAGGTGTTATATTTATAATTCTTTTAATTATTTCAATAACAATTATTTCTAATACAATAAAACTTACAGTTCATGCAAGAAGAAAAGAAATTTCTATAATGAAATATGTTGGAGCAACAAATGGGTTTATTAGATGGCCATTTCTTATTGAAGGTATAATTATAGGAATAATTGCTGCAATAATTACTCTTTTAATAGTAGGTCTTTTATATGATTTTGTAATTCAGAATATAGAAAGCTCTACTGTATTACAGCAAATGGGAATAACATTACTTACATTTATTGAACTGGCAAAACCAATAGCTATTGTATATGCAGTTTTAGGAATTGGTGTTGGTATAATGGGAAGTTCAATGTCAATGAAAAAATACTTGGAGGTATAGAATAATTATATGAAAAAATTTATTAAAATTAATTTTATAATTTTAGTAATATTTTGTTTGTCATGTAATTTTGCTTTAATAAAAATAAATGCTACTTTTGATGAAATACAAGAAGAAATACCAGAAGAACTAAATGAAGAAGAATCAAGTGAAGAAAATAGTACAGAAAATAATGAGGAAAATGAAGAAAAGACTTTAGATGATTTACAAATAGAAAGATCTGAATTAGAAAATCAAATAAATAGTTCAAACGAGCAAATACAATTTATAGAAAGTGATTTGTCTGCGACAGTAGCAGAAATTTCAGATATAAATCAAAAAATAATAGATAAGAAAATGGAAATAGAAACTTTGCAAGTTCAAGAAAAAGATTTGATTGTTTATATAGATAAAGCAGAAAAAGAATTAGAGATATCTAATGTAAAATATGAAAAACAAAAAGAATTATTAGAAAAAAGATTAGTTGCTATGTATGAAATGGGACAAACTTCATATTTAGATTTAATATTAAATTCTAGAAGTATAACTGAACTTTTTTCTAATTATTACTTAATATCAGAAATAACATCAGCTGATACAGAATTATTAGAAACAGTTGATGCAGAAAAAAAATATAATAAAAAGCTAAAAGATACATTAGAGACTAAAAGAGCAGTTCTTACTGCATCTAAAGAAACAAGGGAAAAAAATGCTATTTTTTTAGAAAATATGGCAATTATAAAAAATAATAAACTTAAAGAATTAACAGAAGAAGAAGCTACTTTACAACAAATGATAGAGGAGTATCAAAATCAGATTGCTGAAATTGAAACAGAAATTAGATTACTTGCTTTAGCAAATGTTGGAGAGGCATATGTAGGTGGAACAATGGCATGGCCAGTTCCAGGATATACTAGAATAACATCACCTTTTTCTATGAGAACTCATCCGATAACAGGAGTTTATAAACTTCATACAGGAGTTGATATAGGAGCACCAATGGGAGCTAATTTTGTGGCAGCAAATGATGGAATTGTTACTTATGCAGGATGGAATACAGCATATGGAAATATGGTAATAATAGATCACGGAGGAGGAATTACTACTTTATATGCTCATGGATCTGAAATATTAGTTAATGTAGGTGATAAAATTTTTCAAGGTACACCAGTTTTAAAGGTAGGATCTACAGGTTATTCAACAGGTCCACATGCTCATTTTGAAGTTAGAATAGCGGGAGAATATGTACAACCTTTAGATTATATAACTTCTTATTCAACTCCTACAAATAGTAATGAAAATACTGAGCAAAATAGTGCAGAAGATAATATTAATCTTGAAATAACTAGATTAGAAAACCAAAATGTAATTACAGAATCAAATGAGAATCAAAATACGACTACAGAACAAAATGAAAATTAAATAGAATGATAAAGTGAAAGTAAAAAACGGAGGAAAAAATGAATATTAGTAAATTATTAAGAATAGTATGTATTAGCTGTATAATGACAATTATGGTACTAAGCAGTATTAGTTTTTCTTATGCAACAACATCTTCTGAATTAAAAAGACAACAACAGAATATTGATGCTCAAATTAATAAAACTAATTCAGAAATTGCTGGAGTAAAAAGTCAAATGTCGGACAATTTGAATCAAATTAATAAATTAAACGCTGAAATATCAACATACGAAAATGAAATTACTAATTTAGAAACTAGAATAGGTAGTTTAAATAATGATATAGAAGCAAAAGAAGTAAGTATAAGCGAACAAGAGAAAAAATATGCTATACAAAAAGATTTATTAGATAAAAGATTAGTTGCACTATATGAATCAGGAAGTACATCTTATTTAGATATGTTATTATCAGCAGATGGTTTAGCAGAATTTATTTCAAAATATTATACAATAGAACAATTAGCAGAAGCTGATGAAGAATTATTAGCAAAAATTGAAAGCACAAAAAAACAAATTGAAGATGAAAAAAATTCCTTGGAAAATGCTAAAATAGAAGTTGAAAATTCTAAGACAGCAGTTGTTGGAAAAAGAAATTCTTTAGCATCTTCTCGTAATGAAAAAAGTAATATAGTAAATCAACTTTCTGCTGAAGAAGCGGCACTTCAAGAACAGTTAGAAGAATTTGAAAAGGATAAAAAAGAAATTCAAGCTGAACTTGCAGCTTTAGCTGCAAGAAGTTCTGTAAAAGATACTGTAGCACCAAGTGCTGCAGGATACATATCTCCACTTGCTGGAAAAACAAAAGGAAGTATTACAACAGGATATTATGGATATGCAGGACATACTGGAGTTGATTTTGCATGTGGCTCTGGAACACCAATTAGAGCTGTAAAAGCAGGTACAGTTGTAACCTCAAAAGCTCTAAGAAGACCAAATGGACAATATAAAAGTTACGGAGAATACATAGTTATAGATCATAATGATGGTACAATGACTTTATATGCACATATGTCATCAAGAGCTGTAGGACCAGGGGTTTCAGTAGCTCAAGGTCAAACTATAGGATATGTTGGATCAACAGGTAATTCAACAGGTCCACATTTACATTTTGAAGTACGTGTTAAAGGATCATGTGTAAATCCTACACCATACTTACCATAAGATAGTCTAAGAATAATAAGTAGGAGGCAAAATGGAAGACGACGAATTTTCAGAATTTGAATTAGAAAAGAAAAGTTTAAGAATAAAATATATGATAACTATGGTTATTGTAGCAATAATAGTTGCAGTAATATCATCAGAGTTTACATTGTTTTATTATAATAATCATAGTGTATTAAAAAAAGCAGAAGCATCTCAAGATGCTCAAGAGAATATAAATGTAATTGATACAACATTAAAAGGATTTAGAAAAGTAATAGATGAATGTTATATAGGAGAAATTGACGAACAAAAGATATTAGATGAAACAATAAAAGGATACATTAATGGATTAAATGATGAATATTCAGAATATATGACAGCTGATGAATGGGAAGAATTCCAAGCATCTGCACTTGGAAATTATGTTGGTATTGGTATATATATGAGTGTGGATAAAAATAATAATATAGTTGTTGTAGCACCAATTAAAGGAACACCAGCAGAAAAAGCTGGATTACAAACAGGTGATGTAATTGTTAATGTAAATGACGAAAATGTACTTGGTACTACTTCAGATATTGTTTCTTCAAAAATAAAAGGAGAAGCTGGAACAGAAGTAAAAATTACAGTATTAAGAGGAACAGAATATCTTGATTTTAATGTAAAAAGAGAAGAAATAAAAGTTTACCATGTTGAATCAAAAATGTTGGAAAATAATATAGGTTATATTTCTTTACTTACTTTTGATGAAGGTTGTGCTAAAGAAATAGAAGATGCATATAAAACTTTAAAATCACAAGGAGCACAAAAAATTATTTTAGATTTAAGAAATAATACAGGGGGACTTGTAGATGAAGCCCTAGATATTGCAGACTTAGTAATTGAAAAAGATAAAAAATTATTAGTAACAGTTGACTCAAAAGGAAATAAAGAAATAAGTAAAGCCCAAAAAACACCTATCATTAATGAAAATATGATTGTTTTGGTAAATGAATTTTCAGCTAGTGCTTCAGAAATTTTAGTTGGAGCTTTAAGAGATAATGGGAAAGCACAAATTGTTGGAACAAAAACTTTTGGTAAAGGTGTAATACAAAGCGTATTTATGTTGAATGATGGAAGTGCATTAAAACTTACTGTAAATGAATATTTTACACCAAATGAGACTAAAATTAATAAGGTAGGAATAGAACCTGATTATGTAGTAGAATTAAATGAGGAAACAGAAGATGATGAACAATTAAATAAAGCTATTGAATTATTAAAATAATTAAAACTTTTTATAACTTATTGTTGTAACTTATAAATAAAATTATGCGAATATTACAATTTTTATTTTTTGAAATTGTTAATTCGCATTTTTATATTATAGAAATTGATATATTTCTTATATATTGTTTTTACAAAAAGCAAATTGTTATGTATTTTACTAAATATTACTTGCTTTTTGACATATATAATTTTTTCAACAATATAAAAAATAAGATTATAATGTGAAAAAAATGTTATAAAATTGTTGCTTAAAAAATATATAAATGATAAAATTATAGTGTGAAAAAATACGGGGTGGTACATATGATAGATTTGAATTATACAAATGAAGAGCTAAATGCATTAGAATTTTATATAAATGGAAAATACGAAACTATCAATCAAATGCTTGTTAGTGATTGTGAATCTGACATAGCTTTGTTAAGTGATGAAACTGAAAATAAATCAGTAGAAATTTCATATAGCAGAATTTCAGTAATTGAAAATTTAAGAAGTATAAAATTAATATATAAACTAATCTTAAAAGCCTGTTATAAAAATCCCCGCAAAAAAATTACACTTTATAGAGGAACAAATATTGCTGAAGTAGAAAGAATAAGAAATGAAGTATTTATTGATAAATTTTTGATTGCCTCAGATGTTAAAGAAAAAGCAGAAGAGAGATATGCAGCCAGCTTTAATAGACCAGCAAGTATTAATATAACATTAGATGATCGTATACCGTATATATATGTTGATGATATTTTTAAAGATGGAAAAGAAAAAAATACTGTAATTATTTTACCATTTACTAAAATAAGAAAAATAACAGAATCTCTTGAAAGGCAATTAGGGAATAATTCTAAATATTTAAAAACATTTGATGTAGAACTTGAAAAGCAAGAACTAGATCCATTAACAGATCAAGAAAGAAACGGACTTTATGCATATATACTAGATAATGCTTATTTTATTAATAAAAAAATAGAAGATTGTATTAAACTTGAAAAAGAAAATGCAATTAATTTTGAGAGCATTCGTAAACTTGAACAATTATTAAATAAATATGAGACAGCAATAGAAGAAAAAGAAAATAGCCCAGATTATTCAGATATTGAAAGAGAAAATGATTGTCAAGATGTTGCTAGAGTAAAAAGAGAATTAGAAGAATTAAAAGAAGTTTCTACAAATTTATTTGAGCTTAGAAAAGAAAATATTGATTTTGTAAATATGTGGAAAAGAAATATTGCAGTATATATGATTGCTGAATGTAAAGAAATAGAAAAATTATTTGATGATTTAGTACTTCCAGAACCTATTAAAGAAAGTAATGAGGAAGAAAATAAATCAGAAAATGAAGTTACAGAAAATGTAGTAGTAAATAAAATTCAAGAAGAGAATGAAACAAAAGAAATTGTAACAATAAAAGAAGATATTAATGAAGATACAGAAAAAGCAAAAACTATAGAAGAAGTGAAGGATGAAGAAGATAAAGAAAATAACATAAAAATTCCAACTATAGATGTAGCTAATATTGGAAATGGCAATATAATATCAAATACTTTAGATAAAATAAATGAGATGTCTGTTGAAAGAGAAATAAAAGATAATAAATTAGAATTAAAAACTGTAGATGAAGAATATATTAAAGTAGAATCTAAGGATATAGAAAAAGATACTGATAATGTATTATATAGTATAGATGAAAGTACTAAATTGGAGTCTAAAAATATAGAAAAGGATACTGATAAT
>CAMSWH010000012.1 GCA_947064765.1 uncultured Clostridium sp. | reverse complement strand
ATCTTCTGGTGTTGTTGGATTTGTTGGTTTTGGATCTTCTGGCGTTGTTGGATTTGTTGGTGTTGTTGGCTTATTTGGCGTTGATGGTGTTCCTGTTGCTGGTATCGCTTCTGTTGCAATTGTTTCACCGCAAACACTACATACCTGATGTCTTGAACCTGCTGCTGTCGCTGTTGCCGCAACATCTGTAATCCATGCCCCTGCTGTATGAGTATGAACAGTTGGTGTTTCTTCTACTGGAGTTGTTGGTACTGCAGGTGTTGCTGGTGCTGTTGGAACAGCATGCAATGGACATGTACCTTCTGGTGCAGTCTGTGCCATTCCTTCTGTAACCCATGGTGCATTTCTTTCACGTTCTGGAATATATCCCATTTGTTCTCTTACACTAGGACAGAAATCTGTAGCAAGTTGCTGTGTGTCATTACAAATTCTTATTACTCCATGACCTTCACAAGTTTCTGTTAACTTAGTTTCTGCTGTAAATAATTCTGTATATACATCTGTACATCCTGGTCCTGGTAATTTTCCAGAAGTTCTACATACTGATTGTTTTACAATTCCATCAGGTTCTTGGAATCTGGCTCCTTCTAGTCCTGAATGAATTTCTTTCATAATTGCCGCCCATATTTGTCCTGCTGGATTTTGACCAAATCCTTTTACTTCTTCACTATGTTCATATCCAAACCAACAAGCCGCTGTATAATATGGTGTAAATCCACAAAGCCATCTATCATAATCACCATTTGTCGTACCAGTTTTTGCTGCTACATCCATCCCTTTTATTGCACAATATGTTGCTGTACCACCATTTCCGATAACTGTTTCTGTTAATATATTTTTTTCTATATAAGCATTTTGTTCGCTCATTACTCTATTTTGTTCTTGTTTTGGTTCATAAACAGTATTACCTTTATTATCTGTTACTTTTGTATAATAAGTTTGTGTTATATAAACACCATCATTTGCTATCGCTGAATATGCCTTTGCCATATCAGAAGGTGATATTCCATGGTTTAATCCACCTAAAGCTAAACTTAGCCCTGATTCAGAAAAGTCTGGTAATCCTACACTCTTGCAAAAATCTACTGCAGCTTCAATTCCTATATCATTTAAAGCTTTTGCATGAGGAATATTAAAAGATTTTGCTATTGCATAACGCATATTTGAGTAATCAGAATATCCTGTGGAGTTTCCTGGTCTCCATGCTTTTCCTCCATTTGCTCCAGACCAAACTGTTGCTTGATTATAATATACTGTTGCTCCTGAAATTTTTCCAGTTATTAATCCTGGTGCAATTACAGATATTGGTTTCATTGAAGAACCTGTTTGTTTATCTATTTCAGTAGGTATATTAAAATATCCTAGTTTTGTTGTTGCTGTTCTTTCATCCTTAAGTCCTGTTGCAGTTGCCGCTGCCACTACTTGACCTGTTTTATGATCTTCTATTACTATTGTTGGCCAAGAAGGTTGTGTTATTTTTTCTTTTTCTCCTGTTTCTTTATTTGTTTTTTGCCAAATAGTTGTTTTATAATATTTATCTTTTATTACTTCTGCTTCAACTATTGCTTGAATATCTGATTTTTGAGTTGTATAAATTTTATATCCACCACTATATAAATTCATTTCTGCCATATCTCTACTTAAATCTTCTTGTTCAGCTTGCATCTGATCTAATATTTGATCTATAGCAGCTTCTGTAACATAAGATACATCTGTTGTTACTTTTGAACCTTCTCCATTTTGGAAATGTAATCCGCTATCAACTTCTGAAACTGCTTGATCATATTGTTCATTATTTATATATGATAGATCTTTCATTTTCTTAAGAACTGTTTTTGTTCTTTTTTTAATTTTTTCATTCATCTCATTTTTCTTTGTTTCATCACCATCATAATCAGCAAATGGCTTATAAGAATTTGGTGAATGGTTTATTCCTGCCATATATGCACATTCTGCTATACTTAAATCTTTTGCACTTTTATCGAAATAATATATTGAACCTAATTCAACACCATTAATATCATTTCCTGCTGTAAATATTAAGTTCAAGTATAATTCTAATATTTGATCTTTTGATAAATAATGCTCTACTTGAATTGCTTTTGATATTTCTTTAACTTTTCTTAATGCCCCAGCAAAAGCTGTTTTTTCTTTATCTTGAGTAATATTCTTTATAACCTGTTGAGTTATTGTACTACCACCGAAACTTGATTTTCCACCATGTAATAAATAAGTAACTGTTGCACGTCCTGTTCTAATTACATCTATACCACTATGAGAATAAAATCTTTCATCTTCAATTGCTACATATGCTTTAGGTAAGTATTCAGACATTTCTGATAAGCTAATACTTTTTCTTTTTGTACCACCACTTAATGTTGCGATTAAATTTCCATCAGCATCATATACTGTAGAGTTCTCATATTTAATAACTAAACTTTCTTCACTAATTTTTAGTTCTTCTCCAAAAACTCCGAAAAATGCACCTACTAAAACTCCTGCTCCAATAATAATTAATAATAAAAATACTATTAATCCTATTTTTATTGCTTTAGAAGCTTTAGGATGTTTATCTTTAAATTTTAATTTCTTTCCATTTTCATTTTTTGATTTTGAGTTTTTTGCTTTACTTTTTACTTTTTTATTTAAGTTTGAAGTTCTAACTCTTTTTGTTTCATTATTATCGTTACTCATAAATCCTCCTTAGTTTATTAAAAGTGATTTTTAATAAAAGTTTTTCTTTTAAAATAAGTCTATTTTTAAAATTCTAATTAATTACAAAATCTTCCTTTTATCAAAAAGTATTATATTACATTTCTATAAAAAGATAAAGCTTTTTTTCATTAATTTTTTATTAATTTTTAAGCATAATTTAAAGTAAATTGAATGATATCACTATATCTATATAACTTAGTGAATTACTAATTTTTATAATGAATTTTTTAATAATTTTTATTTCCACTTTCCTATAATACATCTTCATAATTATTTAAAACAAATGCTCCTTCTTGTATTAGCTTATTAGTACCTTCAGAATTTTTAGAAGTAATATTTCCTGGAACTGCAAATACATCTTTACCTTGTTCTAATGCATAGTCTACTGTTATTAAACTACCACTTTTATTTTTTGCTTCAACAACAACAATTTTTTCTGATAATCCACTAATAATTCTATTTCTTTTTGGAAAGTTATATTTAGTTGGAGCTGTTCCAAGCTTAAATTCAGATACTATTGTTCCATTATTCTCTAAAATTTTATCAAATATCTTTTTATTTTCTAAAGGATAAACTTCCTTTTCTGAAACTCCAGTTCCTAAAACTGCTATAGTTTTTCCTATATTACTATCTAATGCTCCTAAATGTGCAAATTTATCAATTCCAATAGCTAATCCACTAACAATATTTATATTTTTATCTGCAATTTGTTTTGCAATTCTTCTTGCAACAAATTTTCCATATTCACTCGCATCTCGAGAACCAATAATTGCAATATTATCATCATATAAATTTTCCAAATTTCCTCTAACATATAAAAATGGTGGCATATTATTAATTTTTTTTAATTTATTAGGATATTTTTTATCTTTAAATGATATTAATTCAATTCTTTTATTTTCAATATATTTAATATATTTGTCCAATTTTAATCTATACTCTACTTCTAAAATTCTATTATAATATTGCTCTAATATTCCAATTTGAATAAAATTTTTTTCAGAAAAATCCCAAATTTCTTTACTACTAAATTTATTTAATAATTCTATTTTACATTTATCACTAATATCTATATTAGAAAACCATACATCATAAATATCAATCAAATTTTCATCCTCCTTTTATATTATAAAATTTATTAACGAACAAAAGAGGACATAGATAAATCTATGCCCCAAATATTATTTAATTTAATTTTATTTTAATTGTAATTTTGCAGCTTTTACTACATTATTTAAAAGCATTGCTATTGTCATAGGTCCAACTCCACCAGGAACAGGTGTTATATAACTTGCTTTTTTAGCAACATTTTCATAATCAACATCACCTAAAATTGTTCCATCTTCTAACCTATTTATTCCTACATCTATTATAACAGCCCCATCTTTAACCATATCAGCTTTTACAAATTGTGGTTTTCCAATCGCTGCTATTACTATATCTGCATTTCTTATAATTTCTTCTATATTTTTAGTTTTAGAATGACATACTGTAACTGTAGAATTTTTATTTAACATACATTGTATCATTGGTTTTCCTACAATATTGCTTCTTCCCAATATAACAGCATTTTTTCCTACTGTTTCAATACTATATTCTTCTAACATTTTTATTATACCATATGGTGTACATGATATAAATGCATCTTCACCTATACTTAAGTTTCCAACATTTATAGGATTAAATCCATCAACATCTTTTTCAGGTAAAATAGTTCTAAAAGCTTTATTTATATTTATATGTTTTGGAACTGGACTTTGTAATAAAATTCCATGTATAGAATTATCAGAATTTAATTTTTGTATTACTTCTAATAATTTTTCTTCTGATGTATTACTATCAAATAAAAATTCTTCAAATTCAATCCCAACTTTTTCACAAGCTTTCGACTTATTTTTTACATAAACTTGTGAACCTGGATCATCTCCTACCATTACTACTGCAAGTTTAGGATTTATTCCTTTTTCTTTTAATTTTTTTACCTCTACTTTTAAATCTTTTCTTACTTTCTTTGCAAGTTCTTTTCCATCAATTATTTCTGCCATTTTTAACACATCCTATTTTCTTTTATTAAATTTTAAATAATAAACTCCTGCTGAAGTAACCATTGTTGCTAATGCTGTAATAACTATGTATATTTTTATAGCTATATTATTTCCAACTTCTGGTATAACTCCAATTTCTTCCTGAACAAGTTCTAATGGTGTTTTATTTCCTTCTACTATCTCATTTGTTACTACATTTGTATTATCTACTGTATTGTTAGCCACAATATTATTAACAGTATTATCATCTTCTGTAGGTTCATCTTTTGATAATAGATTTGATGCTACATAGTATTCTTGTCCATTATATTTAATTTTTGACCAACCATTTTCTCCAACACCAATTCTTGTTACTTCTTGTCCAGCCGTTAAATATCCTACCTTTTCACTATCTGTGCTGTAACTTTTTCTAACATTACAATCTTGTTTTGCATAAAGAGTTTCATTTACATTTGAAAATTTTACTTCTGGTGCTGTATTACTTAAATATTGGCTTGTTATATATGCAACTTGTCCATTATATTCTATTCTTGACCATCCATTATCTCCAACACCTGTTCTTTTAAGAGCTGTTCCCGATTTTACTGTTGCAATTTTATCACTACTTGTGGAATAATTTTTTCTTATGTTACAAACATCCGTTGTATATACTGTTTCATTTACATCTGTGAATTTTGCTTGTGGTGTCTGATTATTGTTACTATTACTGCTGTTGCTATTATTATCATTATTACTGCTACTATTATTATTACTGGATGTAGAAGTACTAGGTGTTCCTACTATATTTAAAGAAGCTGACTTTGAGCCACCTTTTTCTATAAAGTTTCCACTTCTATCTGATATATGTATATTACTTACACTTACTGACACACTACCATTTACACTAGCTTTAAAAGTTACGCCATTTACCATTCCATATTCACTTTCCATTCCTTTAGAATATGACATCATTTTTGTTTCAGTTGTACCATTACTAAATTTTACTGTAATAGTAGCTTGAGCTGCTACTGCATTTTCTGGTAAAATCAAACTAATAGTAAAGTTATCTTCTAAATTTACTGATGATGGACAATTTATTCCAGCTACACTATCAGCATTTACTTCTTCTATAAATACTGATAATGTACCTATTAGCATTATTACTAATATTATCAAAATTTGTGATATTATTTTCTTCATATTTTGCCACCTCTTTACACATTTTCTTTTGATGTATTTGTTGTATTTGAATTTACTGTATTTGAATCTGTTGTATTTGTATTTTCAATTGTATCTACATCATCTTCGTCTACTTCTTCTGCTTTTACCACAAGTCTTGTTGTTGCTCCATTTTCACAAGTTATTAATGTAAGTTCTATTTTTGTTTCATCTTGAAGTAAACATTCTAAATTATCTGGCTCAATAGAAAAAATATTATTTATTTTATATGTATTTTCTTCCAATTCTCTATCTATTAGAGTAATCTTGTCTCCTACTTCTAATTCAGATAATTTTTCAAAAATATCTTCATAATTATGTCCAATTAAACATAAATTCCCATAATTATTCAACGAACCACCATATAACTTTCCTACACCATTTTCTAAAGCATTGTCAGATACTGAATCTAATATATATTGTTCAAGTTTTATATCTTCTATAACTAGTTTTCCTAAGACTTTACATCCTTCTAAAGTTTCAATCATTTTTGCTTCATTAGAAACTACTGGTTCTGATGGCTCTTCTTGATTTTTATCTTTTGCAAAAACAAATTTATATACTAAAAATCCTGCTATAATAAGTACTACAATTATACCCAATACCAAAAATATTTTCTTATAATTTAAAGTACTTTCCTCATCTTCAAAGCTTAGGAAATCATCTCCTAATATATTTGTATTTAAAGTATCCCTATTATTTAAAGTATCCCTATTATTAAAAGTCCCATATGTATTATTATTTACATTATCTGTATCTACTATGTTATCATTTTTTTCTTCTATTTTAGTAGCAGTTTGCATATCTCTATATTCTCTTCTACTTCTATAAGAGCTAGTATCTTCAAAAGAATCTTCTGGATTTCCAGCATGCTTTCCTCTTGCCATATCTTCACCTCCATATTATCTTATAAATATTAATCCAAATATTATTACACCTAATATAATTCTATAAATTGCAAATATCTTAAAACTTCCTTTTTTCAAATATTCCATTAAAAATTTTATAACTATTAATCCAACTATAAAACTAGATATTACACCTACCCAAAATGGTATTGAAGTAAGAGCAAATTCTGTTATATCAACCAAAACAGCTGCTGCTACTATTGGTGTAGATAGTAAAAATGAAAACTTTGCAGCACTTTCTCTATCTATTTTTAATCCTCTTGCAACAGTCATTGTTATTCCTGAACGTGAAACTCCAGGAAATGCTGCTGCTAAACTTTGAGATATTCCTATTAATAAAGATTGCTTTAAATTAATATCTTTGTACTTATATTTACTTTCTGATTTTTTATCTACTAACGTTAAAATAATTCCCATAACTATTAAAGCTGTAGCAATCATTCCCATTTCTAATTTAAAATTTCCATCTATAATAGTATCAGAAATTTTTTCTAAAACTAATGCTAATATTCCTGCTGGTATTGTTGCTATAACTAAATACCAAAATATCTTTCCTTCAGTAGATTTTTCTTTTTTTACAACTTGTTTAAAACCAGCTTTTATAAGTGCTATCCATTCTTTGAAAAAGAATATTCCTATAGCAATTAATGTTCCAAAATGTAATGCTACATCAAAAGAGCCTCCAAAATCTTGAACAAAGCTCGCATTCTTCGTCCATCCAAAAATCCAAGGAATTACATTTAAATGTGCTGAACTAGAAACTGGCAAAAGCTCGGTTAAACCTTGCACAATTCCTAAAATTAGTGCTTGTATTATTGTCATTTTATCCTCCGTTTTTCATTTACATCATAAGCATTTTATAATTCTTTTAATACATGATATAAAGTTTCTTTTATAAATTCAGCTGAAGTAAGTGGTGCTACTTTAGCTGGTAACGATAATGCCCATATCACCTTTAAATCTTTTTCTCTAGCAGCTTTTCTGTCTACTCCACCTGGATTTGAAGCTAAATCAATAATAACTGCTTCTTTTTTTACTAAATCTAATCTATTAGAATCTAATATTTGAAATGGTATTGTATTTATTATAATATCAAATTTGTCTAAATGTTCATTTAAATCATTTAAATGTATTGGATTATATCCATAAGCTTTTATCCATGAAATATCTTCATTTTTTCTAGCTTCGCAATATACTTTTGCACCTATTCCATCTAACATTTTAGCAACTACTTTTCCTATTCTTCCAAATCCCATTACTAAAATATTTGAACCATGTACAGTTCTTTGGGTTTCTTCCATAGCTATTTGAATTGTTCCTTCAGCAGTAGCTATTGTATTTAAAACAGAAAATTCTTCTCTTTTTAACAAATCTATTGATTGTATTCCAAGTTCATCTAATTTATCTTTTATTCCAATATTTCCTGCAATTAAATATTTTCCTTTTAATGCTTTAATAAAATCTTCTAATTCAACACTATTTCTTCCAAATGGTGCTGATAATCTTTTTCTATCACTTGATAATGGTACAGGTCCAACAACAACTTTTGAATAACTAACAGCTTCTTCTAAAGTTGGACACATTTCAACTCCATCTAAATTTAATAATTCTTCTGAATTTTCTAAAGCATAAGTATATACTTTATAGCCATCCTTATCTAACATTTCAATAAGTTTTACTATACGTAAATCTCCACCTACAATAGTTATTGATTTTTTTTCCATACTAAAATACCATTTCCTCTCTATAATTTCATTTAAAAATTTTCCATTTTTTAATAATTATATTCTATAAAATCCTCTTATATGAATAAACAAAATTATATTTTTCATTTGTTTTCTAATTTAATTATTTTTAATACAAGTTGTAAAACTCTTGATTTAATAAGTTATTTTAATTATTTCCTAATTCTTTTTGTCTATCTTCTTTTTTCTTATCCTCTAATTCCTTTTGTTCTAGTTCTAGTTCTAGTTCTAGTTCTTTTTCTTTTTTTCTTTTTTCTTTGTTAAAAATAAAATCAATTTTTTCATCTAATTTTTGTTTTGAATAATTTTCGCTCATCTCTTCAACTAAGTTGGCTGTTTCTTCTAAATAATATCTCGCAATTTTTTCTTGTTCTTCTAATACAACTGGTCTTCCAAAATCTTCTATTTCTTCATCTGGATCTAATATTTCTTGTCTATCATCCATTTTTACAGAAACTGTAATATATTCTCTAATTTTCTCGAAGTTTTTATCTTTCTCTGCTTTTTTCAAAAGATTAGAATCTAATTCAATAGCTTTATTTAAAAAGTTAATTGCTTTATCTTTTTCACCTTTATACATATATATTTTAGCTAATTGATAATAAGATGCTGCTTCTAAATCTCCATATAAACTTTTTTCAAAATGTTTTTCTGCTTGTTCAAAATCTCTTTGTATAAATGCAATTAATCCTAAATTATAATTTGCTCCATACATTTTATGATTAATCGCTGCTGCCTTTTCATACATTTCTTTTGCCATTTGAAAGTCACTTAATCTTGTATATACAATTCCTAGATTATAATACAAATCAAAATCTGCTGGTTTATATAATAATGCTTCATTATATACATTAGCAGCTTCTTTAAATCTTTCTTGTTCGCATAAAAGTTCACCTAGAAGACAAGATCCTTCATAACAATCTGGTTTTGTTCTTACAAGAGTTTCTAGCATTTGTATTGCTTCATCTTTTTTACCTAAATCTTTTAATAATGCTGCTATTTTAAAATATGATTTATAGTCTCTTTTATTTATATCAACTGCTGTTACATATTCATCAATAGCTCTTCTCATTCCACCTTCTTTTTCATAACATTCTGCTAATAATTTATGGCCTAAATAACTATCTGGATATTTAGTAACTAATTTTACTAAAATCGCTTTTGCTAGCTTTGTATTTCCAAACATTAAACAAACTTTAGCTGCAAATATACTTAAAATTTCTGAAAAATTTATTTTATTTACTTCTAATATAATTATTGCAAAAGGTATGATTATTGAGAATATATATCTAAGGCTCCCCCAAAAAACATTCTCCTCTATTTTTAATTTAATTTCAACAAAACTAATAGCTATTCCAATAGCTTGCATAATTAACAAGCATATATAATTTGTATCATTTTTCCTAAATATTTTAAAAAATATTATTATAAACAAGGAAAATGCTAGCAAATTGAATAAAAGCTGTTCAAACATAACATTTCTCCGTTTCTACATCCTCTTACAAATAGATTTCTCTAATTCATTCAGATTATATCATATCCCCTTTTTTTTAACAAGGTATTATGGGAATTTTATAAAGCAATAAATAATCAAAGCAATTTCTGAAATTAAAATTGTTGGCATACCAACAGTAAATTTTAATTTTTTTGTTTTATGTCTAAAAATGTAAATTCCTAATATACTTCCAATACCACCACCTAAAAGTGTAATCATTAGTAATGTACCTTCTGGAATTCTCCACCAATTCTTTTTAGCCTTTAATTTATCTATTCCCATTGCTAAAAATCCTATTAAATTTATAATAAGAAGATATGTAATTATATTATTTACCCCAATTACTCTAATAATATTCTCCATTTAATAATCCTTTCAAATTTATTTATAATAACAAATTATTTCTACACAAATAAACTCATTTGATTTGATTTTGTCATTCCTTTTAAACATCCAAATTTGTCTAATAACTCTGTTACTGATTTTCCTATTTTAGCACGAACCTGCATATCTTCAATACATTCAAAAGGTTCTTCAATTCTTGCTTGATATATTCCTTCAGCAGCAATACTTCCAAGACCTGGTATACTGTTTAATGGTGGTCTTATTCCTTCTTCTTCCATAATAAATTTTGTACTATGTGATTTATATAAATCAATAGGTAAAAATTTTATTCCTCTTTCATACATTTCTAATACTAATTCTAATATTGAATACATATTTTTATCTTTTGTAGTAGCAGCATTTCCTGCTTTATCAATTTCATGCATTTTTTCTTTTACTTTTTCTTTTCCAAATATCATACATTCACTATCAAATTCATCTGCTCTTATTGAAAAATATGCTGTATAATATGCTTTTGGCTGATGCACTTTAAACCAAGCAATTCTAAAAGCATTTGTTACATATGCTGCTGCATGTGCTTTAGGAAACATGTACTTAATTTTTTCACATGATTTTATATACCAATCTGGTACATTATGTTCTTTCATAATATTAACATATTCTGCCCATTTTTCTGGATCTTTTAATGCCTTTCCTTTACGTACTGTTTCCATAATTTTAAATGCATGATTTGGCTCTAATCCTTGCTTCATTAGATAAACCATTATATCATCCCTACAACCGATTGCTTCACTTAATGTAACAATTCCATCATTTATTAATTCTTGAGCATTATTAAGCCATACATCTGTACCATGTGATAAACCAGAAATACTTATAAGTTCACTAAATGTTGTTGGTTTTGTATCTACAAGCATTCCTCTTACAAATTTTGTTCCAAATTCAGGAATTCCAAAACTTCCAACTTCAGAATTAATTTGTTCTGGTGTAACTCCAAGCGCTTTTGTAGAACTAAATATACTCATTGTTTCTTTATCATCTAATGGAACTTTTGTTGGATCTATTCCTGTTATATCATGTAACATCCTTATAACAGTTGGATCATCATGACCTAAAATATCAAGTTTTAATAAGTTTTGGTCAATTGAGTGATAGTCAAAATGAGTTGTTACTATATCTGATTTTGGATCATCTGCTGGATGTTGTACTGGTGTAAATTCAAATATTTCTCGTCCCTTTGGTACAACTATAATTCCACCTGGATGTTGTCCTGTTGTTCTTTTTACTCCAACACATCCAGCTGATACTCTCGCTATTTCTGCATTTGGAAGATGTTTATTTCTTTCTTCATAATAATTTTTTGCATAACCGAATGCTGTTTTATCTGCAACTGTACCAACAGTTCCAGCCTTAAAAGTTGTTCCTTTTCCAAATATAACTTCTGTATATTTATGAGCTTTTGCTTGATATTCACCTGAAAAGTTTAAATCAATATCAGGCTCTTTATCTCCATTAAAACCTAAAAATGTTTCAAATGGAATATCCATACCATCTTTAGCAAGTTTATGTCCACATTTTGGACAATCTTTATCTGGAAGATCAAATCCATTTTTTACGCCATAATCTGAAAAATCAGAATATTTGCAATTTGGGCATCTATAATGTGGCTCCAGTGAGTTAACTTCTGTAATACCAGTCATGTTCGCAACAAATGAAGAACCTACTGATCCTCTTGAACCAACTATATATCCATCTTCATTTGACTTCCAAACTAATTTCTGGGCAATTATGTACATTACAGAAAAACCATTTTTAATAATAGAATCCAGTTCTTTATCTAATCTAGTTTGAACAATCTCTGGAAGTGGATCTCCATATAATTCATGTGCTTTACTATAAGCTATCTCTTTTATTGTTTGTTCACATCCTGGAATATGTGGTGGACATTTTTCTGGTGAAATTGGCTTTATTTTTTCACACATATCTGCAACCTTATTTGTATTTGTTACAACTACTTCATATGCTTTTTCTTCTCCAAGATATTCAAATTCTTTAAGCATTTCTTCTGTTGTTCTTAAATATAATGGTGCTTGATTATCAGCATCATCATATTTTTGACCAGCTTGTAAAATTCTTCTATAAACTTCATCTTGTGGATCCATAAAATGAACATCACATGTAGCTACTACTAACTTATTTAATTTCTCTCCTAAAGCTACAATTTTTTTATTAAACTCTTTTAATGTATCCCAGCCTTCAACTTGTCCTTCTCTTATCATGTATTCATTGTTTTGTAATGGTTGAATTTCCAAATAATCATAATATTTTGCTATTTCTTCTAATTCTTCATCAGATTTTTCTGCAACTATTGCTCTGTATAATTCTCCTGCTTCACAGGCACTTCCTAAAATTAATCCTTCTCTATATTTGTCAAGCATTGTTTTTAATATTCTTGGCTTTTTATAAAAATAATCTAAGTGAGAATAAGATATTAATTTATAAAGATTTCTTAAACCAACATAATTTTTAGCTAAAATTATAGCATGATATGATGGCAACTTTCTAAAATCAGTTTCAAAAACATTATCAAAATCATCTATAGTTTTTGCATTCCTATCTTTAGCTCTTTCTATCATTTCCTTAAATACTGCAACTAATGTTTTTACATCATCTAAGGCACGATGTGCTACATCTACTTTTATTCCTAATTTATCAGCTATTATACCTAATTTATATTTTGTGAACTCTGGAAATATCGATTTAGCTAAACGTAATGTATCTATATGAGAATTTTCTAAAGTTAATCCTAATTTTTCACAATTGTATTTCATAAATCCTATATCAAAATCTGCATTATGTGCAACTAAAACTGAATTTCCCATAAATTCTAAAACTTTTGGCATTACTTTATCTATTGTTTCAGCATCTTTTACCATATCATCTGTAATATGAGTCACTGCAACTACTTCTTCTGGTATTGGTTTTTCTGGATTCACAAAACATTCAAAAGTATCTATTACTTCTCCATTTTTTATTTTAATAATTCCGACTTCTGTTATTTTTTCTGTAATATGCGATATTCCTGTTGTTTCTAAGTCAAATACGCAGTATTCTGTATCTATAGATTGATTTTTAGAATTAAATACACATGGATCTTTATCTGGTACAAAATATGCTTCTACTCCATATAATACTTTTAAATCTGCTCCTGTTTTTTCTAAATATTTATGTGCATCTGGAAAACTTTGAACTACTCCATGATCTGTTATTGCTATAGACTTCCATCCCCAGCTAACTGCTCTTTTTAATAAATCTTCACAAGGTGTTATTGCATCCATTTGGCTCATTTGAGTATGCATATGAAGTTCTACTCTTTTTTCTGGAGCATTATCAACTCTTTTCTCTTTTTTGATTCCAGTTGATTCTATAATTGTATTCGCCATTATTTCAACTTCTTTAGAATACATACTATATTTTGCCATTCCATCTATTCTTAATCCTTTTGCCTTTGATACTCTTGATTTTACATCTTTAAATTTTTCTTTATCTAAAAATGCTTTACATGCTATTGTACTTGTCCCATCAAAAATATTAAACATTAGAATTACTTTTTCATTTTTTATATCTCTTGAATCAATAGAATCTCCTAAAATTTCTCCATCAATGCAAACCTTCATTTCAGTTGTTTCTTCCATTGGTATATCAGCTATTTTAACTAATTCTGTTCTGATTGTTAAACTTCTTCCATATATTAATGGTGATTCTTCATCTTTAACTTCTGGTGATTTATTTTGATGTGCTTCAATTCTAGCTGCTAATTCTGGATTTTGCATTCTTAATTCTTCTTTTAATTTTTCTTCTTCCTCTTGTTTTCTTATTTTTTCCTGTTCCGCTTCAATTCTCTTTTTCTCTTTTGCTTGCTCTATTTCAATTTTAGCTTGTTTTTCAAGCTCTATTAAAGCTTCTTTTTCTTCTCTATCTCTTTTCTCAATTAATTCTTTTTCGTATTCACTAGATACATTCTCAACAAATTCTATTAAATATTGTTTATTATAAAGGTTACATATTAAATGTTCTAAACCTTTATCAAATTTTTGAGATACTAAAAAAGCAGTACCTTTCATAAATAAGTTTACCTCAATCTTGTCATCAGATACTTTTACTTTACTATTCATTAAAATAGCTTTACTAAATGGTTCTTTTTTTGCAATATATTTTATTATATTATCCCAATTTGCTTCTATATCCTGCTCTATTATAACATCCTCACTATAACTAACATCTATTTGAGCTTTGCTAACTTTAAACCTATTTATTAAGTAATCTTCAAAACTTTCAATATCTTGCAAGCTTATTTTTTTAGAAGATACTACTTTTACTTGTAGTTTATTTGTTTTTTTATATAAATTTATATTCTCAATTTCTGCCTCTATTAAATTACTATTTATATTATAATCATTGAAAACTTCTTTTATATATTTTTGCATAATTTCCTTCCTAATTCTCTATCGTTCCTACTATTTCTCCTATTTTCTCTAAAACTTCTTTTACATTTGCAACATTTTTTAATTGAAATCCATTAAATATTGTAGTTCCGGGCACAGCACCTCTAGCATATACACATAAATCTCCAAATCCAAATCTTTTTTGGGCAAAAGTCTGAAAATATGTTACATCTGCCAAATCACTATATTTTACTACTTTTTCTGTATCAAAAAATAAAAATTTAAAAGTATAAACAATTTTTGTTTCATAAAAAACTGCCTTACTTGCTCTTGCAAATCTTTTATCTAAAAATAACAAAAATCCCATAACCACTGCAAATATAACTATGCATGCAATTCCTTCAAGAGGACTTGAAAAAGCAAAACATCCAATTGCTGATAATACAAATATTAAAATTATCCATGCATATTTTAAAAGTAAATAAGCTATAGAATATTTTCTTTTAATTTTTAGTCTTTCATTTACATCTTTTTTTAGTTCTTCTTCTTCTTTAAATTTCTTGTAACACTTACTACAAATATCTCCTTCTCTTTTTAATTTTGCTCCACAAATACTACATTTCATTTTTTGCACCTTCTCTTTCTTTATCTAATAAAACAATCTAAAATATCCTTAAAATATCATTATAAGACACATAAAGTGAAAATAAAATTAATAGTGCAAAACCTAGTGATTGTATACTTAACTCCACTTCTTCTTTTAGTGCTTTTCCTCGAATTCCCTCAATAATTAATAACACTATTCTTCCACCATCTAATGCTGGTATTGGAAGAAGATTTGTTACACCAAGTGATAATGATATTAAGCTTAATAAATATACAAAATCATAAATTCCACTTGATTTAACTACTATTTCTGAAATTCCTATTGGTCCTGTCATTTGTTCTATACCTACATTTCCAGTAAACAGTAATTTTAAGCTTTCTCCAATAGAAAATACAAAATCTGCTGTTTCCCAAAATGCATAATATACTTTTTCACTTAAAGTTCCATTTGCAAGTGCAACTTGAACTCCTAATATATAAACTCCTTGATATTCTGTTGGAGTAACCAAAATTTCTTTTTCTTCATTTTCTCTAATTACTAATACTTTTATTGGTTCCCCTTTTGAATTACTTAAAGCTTTTGATATATCCGATTTTATCCTTATTTTCTTCCCATCAATTTTTGTAATTTTATCTCCAATTTGTATATTTGACACATTTTCTGTAGCTTCTGGAATTATGCTAGCAACAGTAGTAGAAATATTGTATCCTGAAGTAAGTGATAATACGAAGTAAACAATAATTCCAAAAACAATATTTACAAATGCTCCAGCTGCAACAATTGCTATTCTATGTGAAATTTTAGCATTATTGAAAGCTCCTTCTTCAAGACTTCTTTCAGTTTCACCAGTCATTTTTACATATCCACCAAAAGGAATTAATGAAACTGCATATTCTGTTTCTTTTCCTTTTTTAGTAAATATCTTTGGTCCAAATCCAATTGAAAACTCTTCAACTTTTACTTTAAATAATCTTGCTGCTAGAAAATGTCCTCCTTCATGTATGAATACTAAAAATCCCAATAAAAAAATTATCTTTATAGCATTAATTAAAAAGCTCAAAACTATTTCCTCCTAAATATTTGCATTTTATAATAAAATTGTTAATAAAAGGTACGCAAATGGTGCTATAAACATTACACTATCTATTCTATCTAACATTCCACCATGTCCTGGAAATAAATCACTAAAATCCTTTACTTCAAAATATCTTTTTATTACTGATGCTGCAAAATCTCCTATTTGCCCTATTATGCTCAAAATAGCACATATAATTCCTATCATTATATATGATATTTCTAAATTTCCAAAATAATTTATTGCAAAAGTAAATATTAAATTAACTATAACTGAACCTATAATTCCAGCCGTACAACCTTCTACAGTTTTGTTTGGACTTACTTTACTAAATTTAATTTTTCCAAATTTATGTCCAACCAAATATGCAAATACATCTGTTCCCCAGGCTGAAAACATAACATACCAAATTAAAATTTTACCGTCTATATTGCCACTTACACCATAAATTAATGGTAAAAACATAACAAATCCAAAAACATATAATATTCCCATTAAAGTATATGTTATATCATTAAATGTAATTTTCATATTTGATATTATTACATGTAAAAATAATATTAGTAATAAAAGTGGTATTCCCATAAATAAGTAAGTTTTTATTATACTTGGTGGTATTATATGTAATAAACCAATACTCGCTGCTGCTAAATAACTTATCCATGAAATAACTTTTACTTTATTTGATGAACAATTTATATATTCTTTCATTGCTATTATTGCTATTATTGCCATTATAATATCAATAATATATTTATTTCCCAATATCAAAATGCACATTACTATTGGAAAACCAATTAGGGTTGTTACAATTCTTTTTATATTCATATTATTCAATCCTTTGCTTATTTTACTTTGTACCACCGAAATTTCTCTTTCTTTTACTAAATACATCTATAGAATTTTCTAAATCTTCTTCTGTAAAATCTGGCCAAAGTTTATCTATAAATAACAATTCAGAATATACTGATTGCCATGTTAAGAAACCACTTAATCTTAATTCTCCACTTGTTCTTATTATTAAATCTGGATCAGGAATATCTTTAGTATATAGATATTCAGAAATTATTTTTTCTGTAATTTCATTTGGATTTAAATTTCCATTTTTAACTTCATTAGATATATTTTTTATAGCATTTACTAATTCATCTCTACCACCATAATTTAATGCTATACTTAAAACTATTCCTGTATTATTTTTAGTTCTGCTAATAGTATTTTTTATGCTTTCTTGTAAGCTCTCTGAAAATTTTGATATATCTCCTATAACTCTAATTACAATATTTTCTGTATCTGCTTCTTTAGCAAAATCATTTAAATAATTTTCTAGTAAAAACATTAATGCACTTACTTCTTCTTCTCCTCTTCTCCAGTTCTCAGTTGAAAAAGCATATACTGTAATATATTCTAAACCTATTTTATTTCCATATCTAACTACTTTTTTTAAAGTTTCTGCACCTTGTTTATGTCCTAGCTTTATTGGTAAATTTTTAGCCTTTGCCCATCTTCTATTTCCATCCATTATTATTCCAATATGTCTAGGCATTTTTCTTTCTTCCATAATTTTCTCCCGATCTTAAATATTCATAATTTCTTTTTCTTTATCTTCTAATAATTTATCTATTTGAGCTATATATTTATCAGTTAATTTTTGAATTTTATCTTCTAGATTTGCTTTTTCATCTTCTGTTATTTCAGAATTTTTACATTTTGATTTAGCTTCATCCATTCCATCTCTTCTTATAGAACGAATACTTACTCTAGCTTCTTCAGCTATTTTTCTTATCTCTTTTGCTAAATCTTTTCTTCTTTCTTCTGTTAATTCTGGAAAGTTTAATCTTATAACTTTTCCATCATTATTTGGATTTAATCCAATATCAGATGCTAAAATTGCTTTTTCTATATCTTTTAATATACTTGCATCCCATGGTTGAATAACTATTGTTCTAGCTTCTGGAACAGAAATTCCTGCTACTTGATTTATTGGAGTTACAGCTCCATAATACTCAACACTTACTTTATTTAATATTGCTGGGTTAGCTCTTCCTGCTCTTATTTCTGATAGGTTATCTTGAAAAACCCCAATTGTCTTTTGCATTCTTTCTTCTAATCCTTCTAATTCCATAATTTTAAAATCCTTTCTAACATTATAATAATAGCTAATCAAATTTTATTTTTGACTTATTGCCTAAAATTACATTTTTAATATTTATTTATATTAATCTATTTAACTATAGTTCCTACTTTTTCACCTTTTATTGCTCTTACAATATTTTCTGGATCACTTATTGCAAAAACTAATAAAGGTATTTGGTTATCTTTGCATAAAGCTGTAGCTGTTGAATCCATTACTTTTAAATCTTGTGCTAAAACATCTTTATAAGATATTTCATCATATTTTACAGCTGAACTATCTAATTTAGGATCCGCTGAATAAACTCCATCAATTGTTTTAGCAAGTAATATAACTTCTGAATCTGTTTCTGCTGCTCTTAATGCTGCTGCTGTATCTGTTGAGAAAAACGGATGACCTGTTCCACATGAGAAAATTACTACTCTTCCTCTTTCTAAGTGTTTTGCTGCTTTTCTTTTTATATAAGGTTCTGCAATCTCTCTCATTTCTATTGCAGTTTGTAATCTTGTGTATATTCCTCTAGACTCTAATGCATCTTGAAGTGCTAATCCGTTCATTGCTGTTGCAAGCATCCCCATATAATCTGCTGTTGCTCTATCATTCATTTTTCTTCCATTTTTTAAGCCTCTCCAGAAGTTTCCTCCTCCAACAACAATAGATACTTGAACTCCCATTTCTACAATTTCTTTAACTTTATCACATATAGCTCCTATTACATCTGGATCTATTCCATGACCTTCTTTTCCTGCTAAAGCTTCTCCACTTAGCTTTAATAAAACTCTTTTATAAGCTATCATAATAAACTCCTTTTAATTTACTTTTTTAGTAAATTTATATTAATAAAAGCATTTAATTCTATTTATAAAAATAAAATTTTATACTTTAGTCATTCTATCATAAAAATATTTTTTTTACACTATTTTTTTACATATTTTTTATATTTTTATACTTGTAAAAACATAAAACTAATTAATAAATCTTATGTTTACTATAAATCACATTCTTTTAATAAATGTTCTTTAAATTTTTCTGGTATTAATCTTATATTTTTTATTTCTTCTTTAGAAACTATACATGGAATATATTTTCCTCTGTCTATATAATTTGGGTCTCCTGAAAATTCTGGTCCCTTTCCTGTTCCAAACTCACCTGATTTATATACACATAAAAATAAATGTTCATCCATATCTTCATTTATTTTTTCATAATATAGTTTTTCTTTTACTTCAACTTCTATTCCAAATTCTTCTAAAATTTCTCTTTTTACTGCATCTTCTAATGAGTTATCTGTCTCTTCAACTCCTCCACCTGCAAAAACATAATATTCTCCATATGGTTTACTTGAGTTCTCTGTTTTTTTTACATCTAATCTATGCATAAGTGCATATCCACCATTTATTTCAATTACTCCTGCTACTCTAGTTCTTTTCATATTTTCCTCCATATATTTTTTTATTTAATTACAAAATCTGTTAAATACTTTATTATTATATCCAAACGATTAACTACTAAATAATACAAAATTAGGATATATGCTTTTCCCATATATCCCAATTCTTTTTTATTTTTTTATTGATAATATTTTTAGTTTTATAATTCCAACTGGAGCTTGAACTTCGACAATATTATTTCTTTTTTTGCCTAATAAAGCCTGACCAATTGGTGATTCATTAGAAATTTTATTGTTTGTTACATCTGCTTCTGTAGATCCAACTATTGTATATTCTACTGTTTCATCAAATTCCATATCTAATACTTTAACTATATTTCCAACTTGAACTACTTCAGTATCTATTTCTGATTCATCTATTATCTTAGCATATTTTACTTTTTCTTCTAATTCAGCTATTTTTATTTCATTTGCTGCCTGTGCGTTTTTTGCTTCATCATATTCTGAGTTTTCAGATAAATCGCCAAACCCTAATGCTACTTTTATTCTTTCTGCAATTTCATATCTTACTTCTGTTTTTAGTTTTTCTAACTCTTTTTCTAAATTATCATAACCTTCTTGGGTTAATAAAAATTCTTTTTCTGCCATATCTTCAGCGCCCCTCTCTTAGTTTGTATTTTATACTTACATATAATAAGATTTATTTTGGATTTTGTCAAGCTAATTTACCAATTTTTTTGATAAATTTACATATTCTGTCTTTCTTATTTTTCCATTTTTTCCATTCAAAAAACTTATGTTAATTCCATCTTCTATTAATTCAGCTTTTATATTAATTGGATTAGTATTTTTATATATAAAACTTTCATATAGCATTGATGTATCAAAATCTCTAAAATATAATAAATTTTTGATATATTTTCTTGGCATTTGAATTTCATAAAAAGATACATTTATTCCTTCAAAAGCTTTTGAATTTATTGTTATCTCTTTTTCTAAATTTATAATACATGCTTTTTTAGGTAATGTATATTTATTTATTTCCTCTTCTGAAAAATCAAAATTAAAAATAATATCACTTTTAGCTAAACTCTTTTTATAATTATTATTCATATTTAAAATTATACCTTTTTGCTCATATAATTCCTTTTCCAATTTTCTAAATTTATTTTCATTTTCTGTTATTATATTAAGAATTCTTACTCTTCCAGAGAGTTCTTTTATATTATAAACCACTATATCACTAATATCTTTTGACAATATTGAAACTTCTTGATATTCTATTTTATCTTTTTTACAAAGCATAATATATTCTATACATTTAGGTACAAGTTCTTTAAATAGCCATCTTCCATCAAAAACTCTTACCTTTTTATTTTTTATAAATTCCATAAAAACTGGATTATTTAAAAGTTCCTTTGAAATACAAACTCTATTTATACAATTTTGTTGCATATAATCAGATAATTTATTTAAAGTTTTATTTTCAATATCTGGAATCGTAATTAACACTTTATCTTCAAACTTGTCCTCTCTTATTTTCGCAAATTTACATTTCATTTTATCTATTAATTTTAAAAATTTATTTTTCTTTATACTTTTCTCATTCTTTTCTTCTAATTTTATATATATCAAAAAAATCACCTCTATATTATATATGAGATGATTTTTATTTTATTACATTTTTTTATAATAACTCTAATAATAATTGATTTCGCAGATAATTAGTTATTTTTCTATTTCAAGTAAAAAATCATCAAATATTTTCTCCATATATTCAGAAGAAATATCTTTATCATGATTTTCTCTTTTACTTTCTAACATAAATATTAAATCTTTTTCATTTAAAGTTAATATTAGTTGACCTTGTGCTCTTAAAACACTCTTACATGCTTTTTTTGCATTTTTATCAGTTCCTTCTCTACTAATTATTATCGCTACTGTTCTCAAAGCATTTTTATTTAAATATTTATTTGTAGTTTCAACTTGTTCTTGTGTAATTTTATTGTTATAATTTTTAAATTCAAATATAATATATCTTGATTTATATATTTCATATAACATCTTCCAAAATCCATCCTGATGTTTAACTTTCCCCAATAAATCTATTCTATGTAATTTATTATCACAACTTACTTGAGATTTCCAATCATAAATATAATCTTCAAATAAAAACTTTATTACATTCTCTCCTACCCTTTCAAATTCTCTAGAACCTTCAATCCCTTTATCTATACTTTTTATCTCTTCTATAAGTTCATCTTCTAAACTATCATTATTACAATTTTTTGACATTTTTTTATAATTTATATACTTTTCTAATTGTATGTTTTCTGGAATAACATCTACAATAGAAAAAGGTAAAATATTCTTTAAATTCCATATTAAATCTTGTCTATCTTTTATTAAATATAAAATATTAGAAATATCAATAATAACAATATTATCTTTTAAAAAATAATCTTTTTGTTCTTTATTTACTGTTCCAAATACAATTAAAAGAGAATAATTATTTATAGTTTTATCTATAAAACTTTTTCTACAATCTTTTATTCTATTTGTAGCACTAATAATAACATCTCTGTAATTATTTTTTATTTCCTTTACCTCTACAAGTGTATCTAAATTATCTAAATCTTTTAAAATATAATCTATATTATTATTTTTTGTAGATATTCCTTTTTCAAAATTAATATCCAAATATCTAAACATTTCTTCTACAAATTGTTCTGTTTTTTCAAAAAAATAGAAAAAAAACATAGTTTTAAATTCCTTTCATTATGATATCATTATACATTTTTTTCTTTTTCTAATGCTTCTTTTATTATTTCTTTTCTAAGCCAAATTTGACCTAATTTCATAATATTTCTATCAAAATTATTGCTAAATAATTCTTCTAAATTTCCCTTTACATTTTCATCTTCTGAAACAATATAGCTTATTCCTTCTTCTAATGAAATTATATTCATCATCCATTTATTATCAAACTCGTTTAATACTTTAGAGATTATGCTATTATTTAATATATCTTTAGAGTTCCATAAAAGTAGTTGTCCAAAAACATCAGGTAAAATTTTGCCCTCAACTCCTATTTTTGTATCATTTTTTATTGATTCTTCTATATTTTCAAATATTTTTTCTTGACATTCTTTAAAATATATTTCGGCAAAATCTGAACCAATATTAGATATTTTTAATAATTGCTCATAAGCATAACAATCTCTTTCAGTTGTAATTTTTGCTTTTAAATTTAATGTATTATCTAAAATAGCTGCTAAAAGTAATTTTGCCATTCCAATTGAAATTTTTTCTAACATATTTTCTTTTTCATAAAGTTCATAAATAAAAGTAGCTATTGCACCCAAACTTTCAATATGAGAATTTTCATTTAATTTTTGTTTCCAATACTCTTCATACCCATAATGATGATCTAATATTTCTATTATTCTTTCTTCTCTTACAATATTATCAAAAAAATCTCTATTAGAAACATCTAATACAATAAATTTTTCTCCTCCATTTAACTTATAATCTGTTTCCAATTTTTCTGGTAAATTAAGTAAAGAGTTCGTTACACTTTCATTAAGATTTGCTGTACTTACAGCTATTGCATTTTTTCCTTTTAATCTTAACAAATTTGCATATGCAATACATGAAGCATATGCATCTATATCAATATACCTATTTCCAGATGTTACAATTATTTTTTCTTCCATATTCCATTCTCTCCTATATTTTAATTTTGAGCAAGTAAAAGCATAACTACACCAATAATAGCTAATACTATTCCTATTATTATTCTTTTCCAATTCTGTTTAAAATCAACTTCTTTAAATATTAATACTCCTACCAATATTGTCCAAACCGCATTTAATTGAACTATAGTAAATGCTATTGATCCTGGTATATATTTATAAGATAATGTTGAAAAAAATGATGCAAAAAAGTATAAAAATCCTCCTGCAATTCCTAAAATATTATCTTTACTTTTTATATCTAATAAACATTTAATATTTTTTTCTTTAAAAATAATATATGTAAATGCTGATATAAATACTAATCCTGAAAAATATACTTGTTGAGAATATACTAATCCATTATTAGTTACGTATTTCTGTATTAAAGCATTTGTTCCGAAAAACAATGCTGATAATATCGCATATATTATACCTTTTTTATCTACTACTTTTTCTTCTTCATTTTTTATGGTAAATAACATTGCAGAAATCAATATAAAAATAATCGCTAAAATAATATAAATTACTTTTATTTGCATAAATTCGGATAAGAATATTAATGTTAAAATTGCCCCAATTGGTCCTTGCAAGTTCTTCCACTGATTTGATCTTGATAAACCTATTTTATCAATTGCTGTTAAGAAGAATATTGAGCCAACTAACCATAATACTCCACCTAATGCTGATAAAAGTAATATTGGATTTAAAAGTGTTTCCTGTGTATTTGGTATTGCAATTTTATTTATTAAATATACTATAATTGATATAATAAAAAATCCTAATCCCATAAATAAACTATATTTTACTGGTGATTGTTTTGATATTTTTTTAGGTATTATATATGCTGTAAAAAATAATGATGATATTATTGCAAAAATATATCCCATATATTATCTCCTTATTAGAATAAATGTATTTTTATTAAAATAAATAAATTTTTTATTTCTACTTTTCTTAATCTATTTTATTACAAAACTTATAACATTATTGTTAATTAGAATTTAAATATTGTCAAAATAATCTAATATTCCAATTATTCCATTTTCATCTACATTCTCTCCAATATAAAAGTATCCTTTAGCTTTTGTTTTTACTAACTCTTTTAATTGATTACTAGCATTTCCCATAGCCGCTCCATATCCACATAATTCAATAAATTGCCAATCACTAGTACTATCACCTACTGCTAAAATATTTTCTAATGGAATATTCATATTTTTAGAAATTTCTATTGCTCCCTCTTTTTTAGATATATTAGGTGCTGTAATTATTCCAAATTTTAATGGATTAGCAACTGGATGAATTCCCCAACTTAAAGTTAACCCTGTGTTTAACTTTTCAAACAAGTTAGCAATTCTCTCTTTATCTTCTTCATTTAATGCTATTGGCATTATTTTTGTAACATCATATTTATGGCTTTCTTCTACTATATTTTCTAGCATAACAGGATTAGCTTGTAATATATGAATATGTTTTGGTGTAATATCACATTCTTGGCTTTTTTGTATAAAATAATTATCTATTGTATAAATTTCAGTATATACATCATTTTCTATATACATTTTTAATATTTTTTTTACTAATTCTTTATCTAGAATATGCTTTTTTACTATTGTATTATTTATTGGATTTATAATAACACTCCCACCATCTGCTATATGATAATTATTTAATCCTGCATCTTTTATTACTTTTCCAATAGAAAAATGCGGTTTTGCAGTACATAAACTAATTGGTATTCCTCTATTTCTTAATTCTCTTAACTTATTAATAACATTTGTATGAGGATTTGGAGAATTGAAACCAATTTTTTCCCCAATAATTACACCATCAACATCTAAGATTATACCTTTTATATTATTCATATTACCCACCTACTCACTTTAATCTAAAATATTATATTACTTTAAATACAATAATCTTTTCTCATGTTTAGTGTTCTAATTAACTTCAATTTCTCCTCTTAATGAAGTTATCATTTCTTTCTGTATTTCTTTATAAGAATATCCATTGCCTAATAGCCACGATAATTTAGTAACCATGCTTTCCATACTCATATCCCAAGCAGGTATTGCTCCAAATTCTAATGCTAATTGTCCGTGGTTCATTTATTTTCATACTTGCTAATCCACTTGGCGCTTGTGTTGTTATAATAATTGGTATTTGTTTTTCCTGTAAATATTCAAATACTTCTCTTAAATTTTCATAGTCTTTTCCAACTCTTGCAATATTAGGATCTCCTGCACCAGTAGATCTTAATATAAAACCTTTAACTCCATTTTCCACTAATACTTTAAAGTAAGTTGCTTTCAATCCGTGGAAATTCTGTCAAGCATACAATATTTGTATCAAATTTATTTTTTACAATAAGTTCATCTTTTTGTTTTGATCTACTGCCTAAAAAACTTAAATGCTTTTCTAAAGCTGTTTCATTATAAACTATACTATTACCTATTCTAGCTACATCTAATTGTCTTCCAAAAGTTTTAAATGCATCATATTCAAATTCATTTTGTTTTTTTACTCTTGTGCCCGTTATAACTTTACTTCCAAATACACAGCATACTCCTGCTAATTTACAATCATCACATGCTATAACTCTTAATGTATTTTCTAAATTAATAATAGCATCTGTTCCAGGCATTCCATAGGATATCTGTGCTCCAGTAAATGCAATGGGTTTTCCAACATTACCTATTGCAAATGATACTGCAGAACAAGTATACCCCATTGTATTTGTACCATGAGTAACTATAAAAGCTGTGTAATTATTATATTCTTCTATAATTGTATTTATAATTTTTTCCCAGTCAGTTGGGACTATATTTGAACTGTCTTTATTTAAAATTGTTTTTGAATCTATAACATCAATATTAAATTCTCTTTTTAAGCGGTTTAAATTGTCTGCAAAAACATCTCCTTTAAAAGATTTTTCATTACTAATTGCAATACCCGTTTCTGTATGTACTTGTGAAATAGTACCACCTGTAGAAATAATTAATATTTTTTTCATATTTATATCCTCCTCTATCTTTTTAAATACATACAAAAAACTTTATTGATTCTAAAACAATTAATCTAAAACTTCTTAGTAATAAAAAATAAATCTGCAGATGTATTTTTTATGTTTTACATTTGCAGACAAAATTATGGCTCGGGTGGTTAGATTCGAACTAACGAATGTCGGAGTCAGAGTCCGATGCCTTACCGCTTGGCGACACCCGAATATTATTTGATAATTATATATTGTATATTATTTTTTTACAATACCTTTTTCAAATATTATCAATAATTTTTTATTTATTTTAATTGTTCTTCAGACATTTCCCTGTTTGATCTAATTTTTTTAATTTGTAGAAAAATATTTTTTACTTATCTTATATTTGCTACTTTTAAACTTGTTTCAAGTTTACTATATGGTGTCATCACATATTGATCCAAAAATAATACTTTTTCTTTTGGAAAAATATAACTTTCAATAAATTAAACTACTTCTAAGTCCTATTTTGGGTTTTAAACCATTTTTTGTATGTAATATAATTTACTTTTTTAGTAATATGATATCCTTTTTTAAATTCATCCATAAAATAATTCCTTTCAAACTAAAAATTATTTCATTAATATTTTATATCATACATTTCTTTTTAACAATATTTTTAAGTAAAAAATAAACTCTGTTAATTTCTCTTTTTAAATTATTCATATGTATTTATAGTTTATTGTAACTTCAATATCTCTTTAAATTACAAATATAACGTTTTTATTAAATTTTTTTATTTCTATAGACTTTTTATTTGTTTTTGTATATTATATTGTTAATGTATTATTTAGGAGGGTTATATGTCTAAACTAAAAAAAATATTATTAATATTAGTATTAATTTCATCTTTTGCTTTTATATTTTATAATGTGTCTGCAACTTCTGATGAAGAAAATATCATACAAGAAGATGCTTCTTCAACAAGTGCTTTATCTTCTTTAGGTTCTTCAGCTATAACAAGTGTTGCTCCACTTAATAATTATTCACAAGCAAATTTAGAATTAAATAATATATTAAGTATAATCCTTATTTCAATCGGAGTATTACTTATTCTTTTTGCAATAGCAATTCTAATAAGATTAAAAAAATAAATATTAAATTATTTTAAACTAAGATTTTATATCTTAGTTTTTTACTTTCTATAAAATTCCAAATATTTATTAAAATAAAAAACAAAATTCTATTTAAAGTTATCATACCAGATAACTTTATTAGAATAGAAAAAAAGAAGTATTATATAAAATATACATCTTATATAATACTTCTTTTTTATGCAAGCTTACTAATCATTATTTTGTGTTGCATAATACCAAATAGCTGCAATAATAATTACTGCTGCTACTACTAAAATAATCCACATCCAAGTTGTTGTTGACATTGCATCAAAGTTTGTTGTTACTCCTTGAGTTCCTTCTGTTGTTGTTCTAACTGCATTATAATTACCTCCTGCATTACTTCTATTTACAACACCATCATCAATATTTTTTGCATCATTTCCAATATTTTCTACACCGTTTTTTACATTGTTTACCCCATCTCTTACTGCATTTCCTGCATCATTTACAGCATTACCTGAAACAACATTGTTAATGCTATCTCCTGTTTTATCAATAGATTCCATTATTTCATTACCTAAATTAATTGAATTATTGTTACCTTCTGCTGCAAAACATGTTCCACAACATAGACAAAGGATTATTACAGCTAGTCCTATAAATAAACCTCTTTTTGCCATAATCTTTCCTTTCTAATAGTAGTTTCTTTGAATTTTTAAATTCTAAAGATAACATCCTTAAAAAATTATATGAATTTCTTATTCATACATTTTTATTATTAATCTTATAGCAAAAAATATTCTAACAATATTTGAAAAACTGCTTATTTATTACTAATACTGATATTTGTAACTTCTATATTCAATTCTCTTTGTACAATATTTTGAATTTGTGAAATTTGTTCTTGTGTTAGTTTAGATGATTTTATAACTACACTAACTTTTCCATTATTTACTAAAATTATTACATTCTCAAATCCTTTATTTTTAATTAAATTTTCTGATATCATTATTCCATTTTTTACACTAGTTATATTTGAAATTTCTTGTGCTGCTATAGATTTCTGATCTTGTGGAGTTTCTGATGAATCTATAAGTTTTTGATATGTTTCTAGCATTTCTGAATACATTCTATCTCTTTGTATCCTGCTTTCTTCAAAATAATTGTCTATATTTTCTTCTTTTATAGAGCTACTATTATCACTAGTTGTTTGATTAGTATTATCTAATTCTGCATTTGAAACAATCGCCCCACTATTTTCTACAGGTTCGCTATTTACTAATTCTACATCTCCTAAATTAATATCATTACTTGTTCTACTTGATACTTCTATACTATTATTTTGGTCATAATTATAATTCAAATATCCCACTAATATTAAAGAAAATGCAATGCATGATAATATTATTTGTTTTATTCTTTCTTTATTAAATTTCAAAATTATTCATCTCCCATCTCAAAAACTTGTATTTTATGATTTGCCACTCCTGTTACAGCTTCAACCGCTGCAATTATATTACTCTTAATAGTTGCATCTTTTGCTCCTTCTGCTGTCACTATCGCTCCTTCTATGCTTGGCATAATTATTTTCTCTGTTACAACATTTGAATTTGAATCTTTTATAACATCTTTTTGATTATTTTCTGTTTCGGTAGTTCTAGTTCCTCCTGATGTATCTTTTTCCTGAGTTATGCTTGTGCTTGAACTAACATTGTATATTGGTACAAATGAACTACTTTCTTTATATGTAAGAAGTACTGAGACCTTTCCAACACCATCAATTTTAGTTAAAATGTTTTCTATTCTTTGCTCTAACTCATTACTCAAATTATTTCCTTGTATATTTATATTTTCATTAGTAGAAGAAGCAAGTTCAACTCCTACTTCATTTTTATAATCTTCATTTGGAGTTTCATCTCCTTTTAATATTTTATTTATTACTATTAAAGTTATTACTAATATTATTAAAAAAGAAATTAAATTTTCTACTCTTTTTTCTTTGTTATTAAACATATTTTTTAATTTTTCAATCATAATAAAATACGTTCCTTTCTTGTTAAAAATTCAATATATACATCATTTTATTTAAAAAATATTTTATCTTCTGATATCGAATAATTTTCTACCAAATATGCTATAATATTAGTATATTTTAAATTCAACTTATTTTCTTTATTTCCTATAATAATTGGTTCAATCTCCCTTATTTTATTCTCTTCTTCTTCAACTGATAATTCTATTTTTTCAATATTTTCATAATTAGAATCTACATTTACATTTATACTTTTTACAATATATCCCATCTCTTCAATTTCTTGTTTTATGCTTTCCTGTATACCTACAACATATACATCTTTCATATTGCTATCTAAACTTGTTGATACTGAAATTTCTTCAAAGCCAAAAAACTCTTCAAATTTGATATCATAATTTAGTATTTCCAAAATAGGATTTACTACAACAAACATAACATATATTCCAATTACAACTTTTACATATTTTTTGTTTTTTCCTTCTGGAAGGAGCATTTCAATTATTATTGAAATAATAATTGCTATTATAATTCCTTCACACCAAGCTCTAATTTTTAAAATCATCTTTTATTTCCTATCTATACATTAATGCACTATTTGTAATTTTTATAACTATTGTTATTCCAATAATGAACATTACAGAAACTGAAATTAAAATTGCCATTAATATTTTATAACTATCTGATATTTGATCTATTAATTTAACTATTTTACCATCTGCAACAATTTCACACACACTGGACGTTAATCTAAATGAAAACCATAAAATACCCATTTTTATAATTGGGATAAGTACAATTCCAATTATTATTATTACTCCAATTATTCCTACTGAATTTTTTAATATATTTGAACAACCAATAACACTATCTACTGTATCTCCCATTATTTTTCCAACAACTGGTATAAATGTAGATACTGTTGCTTTAGCAGTTTTAGCCGTAAGTCCATCTACTGAACTTGATAAATTCCCTTCTAAAGATAATGTGCATGTAAAAATTGTTAATATAATTCCTAAAGACCACACAATAGAAGATTTTAAAAATTTTGATAGCCTATCTATTTGTATTTTATCTGAAAAATTAGATACTATTGAAATTGTTATTGATATTAATAAAATTGGTATTAAAAATGAGTTAATAAAATTTCCTATAAAACTCATCAAAAATAATAATATTGGTTCTACCATACTTGTTGTTACTAAAGAACCTGTTGTAAGCATTAAAGTTGTCATTAATGGTATAAGTAAATTCATAAAATTAATTACATTAGTTATCGCTTCTCTTGTTATACTTAAAATTGAAACAAAACTATTTATAACTACAGTAGTTATTATTAAATATTGTACAAAATATACTACATTACTTGCTGTAGAATTTCCTAAGTTTTCTATAATAGCTTTAAAAATACTATGTATAATAATTATTATTAATACGCTAACCATTAAATTTACTGCTGTATGAATTTCTGATGTAAAAATTTTTCCTATATTTGTATAAGAAAAAATATTTCCAACATCACCTGTAATACTATCTGAAAATAATTTCATTATATCTAAATCAGGGAATGCATTTGATGTATAATCTTTAGCAGAATTCAAAAACTCATTAATTCCTAAAGCATTAGTTTGAGAATTTATAATTTCTTCCATAAATACTAATCTTCCTTTTTTATATTCATAAATTAAAATATTAATTTTATCTCTATAATATCAATTACTATAACAATTACTAAAATATTTTTATGGCAATAATTTTGTAAGTGTAGTTAAAGTAGTCTGCATTACTGGAATAGATAAAGATATAACAATAACTTTTCCTCCAAAATCTATTTTATTTGCTATTGAATTTTCTCCAGAATCTTTACATATACTAACAGCATATTCTGTTAAAATTGAAATTCCTGTAATTTTAAGTAAAAGGGAAATAAACTCACCATTATAATTTTGATTATTTGATAAAGTATTTATAAAATCTATAATAGATTTTATAGTATCCATAGAATAAAATATTATTATTAGTCCACCAATTAACACAGCATATATTGCATATTCTTTTTTATATTCTTTCAAAATTATTGTTATTATCAATGTCAAAAAACCAATTCCTATAACTTTAACAATATCCATTATAAATTAAACACCGTCCTTACAGTTTCAAATAATGTACTAATTTCTTTTACAACTACTGTAAGTACAATTACCATTCCTGCAAGTGTTGTCATCATTGCTTGATCATCTCTACCCGCTTTTGTTAAAATTTGATGTAATACTGCAATTAAAATACCTATTCCTGCAATTTTAAATAATAAGTCTATATTCATAATAAACTTTCCTTTCTATATTAAAATTATACAAATTCCAATTCCACAAATTACTCCCATTGTTTTATATAGTTTTGAATTTTTCATTTTTTCTAATTCTGCTTTCTCTATCTGTTTTTCTATTAAACTTTTCGTCAATTCTATTTCGTTTACTTGTCCATCAATATCAGTTTTACCTAGTAATTTTCCCATCATTTTTATTATTTCTACATCTTCTTTTGTAAAATCTTTTTTTATTTTCTCTGCTCCTTCATTCCAAGAATCACATATATTTTTCTGATTTTTTATTGTATACAAAAATATATTTTCTTCATCTTTATATATAACTTTAGAAATTTCTCCAAAAATATTTTTTATTGGTTCATGCGTAAATTCTATTTTAGTTTTAAACATAACTAAAGCATTTTGAAACTTATTTAGTTCTAATACTCTGTTTTCAAAAGTTTTTGATTTTATAATTCCTAAATATGAACATATTACTATTACTCCTATTAAACTTAATCCTTTTAAAAATAACATATTACTCCTTAATTTATACATGCTTGTCTTCTAAATATTGTAATTTCAAATATTTTATACTTAAAAAATATATATTCAAATAAAATATTTTTAGAACAAAAAATGAAGTATAAAATTATAAGTTTTATTACTTCATCTTGTTATATACATACTACTATCTTTTAAATTATATATTTCATAATTTAAAGTCTTTTTATTTAATAAATATACTTCTTTTATTTCTCCTCTTTTTTTGCTATCTAAAAAAATTATTACCTCAAATACATGTCTATTTATTAATTTTTTTAATACAGGATTTACAATTATATCTTCAAAATCATATCCATGTGCCGTAAAAATTCCTTTACATCCAGAACAAACTGAAAAATTAATTGCATCAATATCATCTTTATTTCCTATTTCATCAGCAACTATAACTTGAGGTGCCATAGATCTAATTAACATCTTCATACCAGTAGCTTTAGATACATTTTCAATGATATCTGTTTTTATTCCAATATCATTTTGTGGCACTCCTTTATATAAATTTGCAATTTCACCTCTTTCATCAACTACTCCAACATTTAATCCTTTAAATCCTTTTAATTTAATACCATTCGAAACTTGTCTAATTATATCTTTTAAAAGCGTTGTTTTTCCACTTCCTGGTGGAGAAACAATTATCGTATTATATATAGTATTATTTTTTAAATCTAATATATATTCTAATATTTCTTTACTGCATTCTTTAATTTCTCTTGAAATTCTAAAATTTAAACTATTTATATAATTTATATTTATTATTTTCCCATTTTCTATAACACATGAACCAGTTATTCCAACTCTATGTCCACCTTTTAATGTAACAAATCCTTCAGAAATCTGTTTTTGATAAGAATAAATAGAGTTTTCACATATTGATTGCAATATTTCTAAAATTTCTTCAGCATTCACAAAATATCTAGTTATTTGCTCAAAATCATTAAACTTTAAAATTACAGGCTTGTTTACTCTTATTCTAATTTCTTCTAAAGATTCATATTTTTCTTTAGTTTGTTCATTAATAGCATTTTGTAATCTATCTGGAAAATACCTTAAAATACTATTCATTTTTTCCTCTTTTCTTGTGTACTTAAAATATATATATTCTTAAATAATAATTTTAGAACAAAAAAATAGTTATTACTTAAATTTTAATTTAAGTAATAACTATTTTTTAATAATAATACACTTCACATTTGCTATTAAATATAATTATTTTATATTATTTGCTTTTTATTATATTTTATTTTTTCCAATTAAGAATCTGATTTGTATAAGTTACTTCTTTTTCTAGTTCCTCTTCTACAATTTCTTCCTGTTTATTTTTCTTAAAAAATCCTATTTTTTTCTTTTCTTGTTCTTTAGGAGTATTCTCTTTTGAACGTGCTATCGCTTCTTCAACAGATAATGTTTTTTCAAAATCAATAATATTTTTTAGTGGTAATTTATATATTCCTTCAACATACATATCTTTTCTTGGAATAGTGTGACTTTTGGCATATTGTTCATATACTTCAATTATCTTTTTATCTTTCCTACTTAATGCTGTTTTATCTTCTTCTAAATATTTGTATCTCCAAATAACATGACGTTCATATGAACCAAACGGAGATTTTTTTAAGTCTTCATAATCAAATTCAATCTTAAATTGAAAATTCTCTATTGAAATACTTATATTACTCCAAACTTTTTTCTTTGTTTTTATAAAACGTTCACGTAATAATTTTATTAAATTATATACATCAGTAATTAATTTGGAATATTGTTCTTCATCAATATTAAATATATTTGGTATTTCATAACCATTAACAAATTTCTTTTTTATTATCCCCTTTGGCAAATAATAAAAATACATTTCACCAACTGGTTTTTGATTTGGCATATCAATTACTGAAGCATATAAAAATATACTTTCCCACTTTTCTGGAATTATATAAAATAACTTTTTTTGTATTTCTGAATACAATATTTTTTCTTCTGGTAAACTTATCATAAATATCTCCTAAAACTAAGATTTATCTATATTTAAAATTTAAATTAGTGCTTTGTAACTTTATAGGATTTTATATATAATTAATTTTCTATTAAACTTTCTCCTGTCATTTCTTCTGGTTTTTCAAGTCCCATTATATCTAACATTGTTGGTGCTAAATCTGCTAAACGTCCTTCTTTTAATTTTTTATTACTTGGCATACCAACTATTGCTAATGGTACAGGATTTGTTGTATGCGCTGTATGTGGTTCTCCTGTTTTATAATCAATCATTTGCTCTGCATTTCCATGATCAGCTGTTATTAATAAAACACCATTTACTTCATTTATTGCTGCTACTACTTTTGTAACACATTCATCTATAGTTTCTAATGCTTTTACAGCAGCTTCTACACTTCCAGTATGACCTACCATATCTGGATTTGCAAAATTTAATATTATTGAATCATATTTTTCAGATTTAATTGCTTCAACAACTTTTTCTGTTACTTCATAAGCACTCATTTCTGGTTTTAAATCATATGTTTCAACTTTAGGAGATGGTACTAATATTCTATCTTCTCCTTCATATTGCTTTTCCTCTCCACCATTAAAGAAAAATGTTACATGTGCATATTTTTCTGTTTCTGCAATTCTTAATTGTTTTAATCCTTTTTGGCTTATATATTCTCCAAAAGTATTTCTAATTTCTTCTTTTTTATAAGCTATATTTACATTTGGCATTGTTTCATCATATGGTGTCATGCAAACAAAATAAGTATTTAATTTTTTTGCTTCAAATCCATCAAAATCTTTATCTACTATACTTCTAGTAATTTCTCTTGCTCTATCTGGTCTGAAATTGAAAAATATTACTGAATCTCCATCTTCAATTTTTGCTATTGGTTCTCCATTTTTATTAGTAATTACTGTTGGTTTAACAAATTCATCAAAAGTTTCTTTTTGATATGATTCTTCTATAGCTGATATCGCAGATGTATTTTTCTCTCCTTCTCCGTTTACCATAGCATTATATGCTTGACTTACTCTTTCCCATCTTTTATCTCTATCCATAGCATAGAAACGTCCAGATATTGTAGCAATTTGACCTACACCTTTTTCTTTTATTTTTTCTTCTAGTTCTGAAATATATCCTTCTCCTGAAGCTGGTGGTGTATCTCTACCATCCATAAAGCAATGTATATAAACATTTTCAAAATCTTTTCTTTTAGCAAGTTCTAATAATGCATATAAATGACGATTATGACTATGAACTCCTCCATCTGACAATAATCCTAAAATGTGTAATTTTGAATTATTCTTTTTACAATTTTCTATTGCTTTTACAAATTCTGGAACACTAAAGAAATCACCATCTTCTATAGCTTTTGTTATTTTAGCCAAATCTTGATATACTATTCTTCCTGCTCCTATATTTGTATGACCGACTTCTGAATTTCCCATTTGTCCTTCTGGTAATCCAACTTCTAATCCACTTGTATGGATAATTGTATTAGGATTCTTTTTTAGAATTTCATCTAAATTAGGAGTGTTTGCTAATTTTACAGAGTTTCCTTCTGTTTTTTCATTAACTCCAAATCCATCTAATATCATTAACATTGTTAATTTTTTACTCATATTTTTTCACACTTTCTCTAATTTTATATAAAGTACTATAACTTACGCATCATAATTTACTATTTTACTGAATTCATCTGGTTTTAAGCTTGCTCCACCAACTAATCCACCGTCTATATCTGATGTTTCAAATAATTCTTTTGCATTAGAAGATTTAACACTTCCACCATATTGGATAATAACTTCACTTGATACTTCTTCTCCATAAATTCTTTTAATTTCTTCTCTTATTGATTTTATAGAGTTATTAGCATCTTCTGATGTTGCTGTTTTTCCAGTTCCTATAGCCCATATTGGTTCATATGCAATTATTGTATTTTTCACTTGTTCTTTTGTTAATCCATCTAAAGCTAATCTTGTTTGTGTAGTAATAATTTCTTCAGTTTTTCCAGCTTCTCTTTCTTCTAAAGTTTCACCTACACAAACTATAGGTTTTAATTCACATTCAAAAGCTGCTTTTATTTTTTTATTTACAGTTTCATCTGTTTCATTGTAATATTGTCTTCTCTCTGAGTGTCCTATAATTACATATTCAACACCAATAGATTTTAACATTTTACCAGAAATTTCTCCTGTATATGCTCCTGTTTCAGCAAAATGCATATTTTGTGCTCCTATTTTAATATTAGTTCCTTGTGCATTCATTAAACAATAGAATAAATCTGTATAAGGTACACATAAAATCACTTCTGCTTTTGAGTCTTTTACCATAGGTTCAAAATTTTGAATATAATCAATTGCTTCATTTGGAAGCATATTCATTTTCCAATTTCCAGCTATTACTTTTTTTCTCATATCTTCATCTCCTTAAATAAATTTTTATTTCCAATCTCTTAAATATTCTTCTACACCAATAAAGTTCTTTCCTATAATTGCTTTATCTAAATTTTCAAAAATTCTTTCATAAATATCTTTATTTTCCTCAGTATAAGGAAATCTAAACATAGATGCTCTTATCGCATTTTTTACATCCTCTTTATCAACCCATGCAAGTTTGGCTACAGCTGATTCATTTGCCATTATACTTTCTTTACTATCAGCTAAAAATGCATAGACTGCTGCAAAACAACGTAAGTTCATTTTTTTATTCTCTTTTGAAAAATCTACTTTTACTCTACCTAAAAAATTAAGTTTCTCTACAATTTCTGAATTAGTATATCCAAGCATTCCAATTTCTTCTTGCATTTCTCTAGCCATTGTAGTTTTAGAAATTTCTCCATATCTTACATGACCAGAAACTGTATCAAGCATTCCTGCATCTATTTCATCTTTTCCTCTAAGTTCAACTGCAATTTTTCCATCAGAAGGATCAACTACAAAACATGTTACACATTCTATCCAAGGATGAACTTTTCTACCATTAAATGATAATGTATTTATTCTACCATATAGTCCTTTACTAATAATTCCTATTGGTTCTTTTTCTTCAGTATAGATTATAATTTTTTCTTTATCTTTTAAATTCTTATCTTCTGAATTGATAATTACATTATCTAAGTTTTCCATTTTGAATTTTTCTTTCTATATTATTTTTATATTATTTATCTTGTAATGCTTCTATTCCTGGTAATTTTTTACCTTCTAAAAATTCAAGTGATGCTCCTCCACCAGTTGAAATATGTGTGAATTTTTCTGCTAATCCTGCTTTTTCAACAGCTGCTGCTGAATCTCCACCACCTATAATTTTAACAGCTGGTACATCTGCTAATGCTTTTGCTATACTATTTGTTCCTACAGCAAATTGATCAAATTCAAATAATCCTACTGGTCCGTTCCAAATAACAGTTTTTGCATTTTGTAATTCTTTAGAGTATATTTCTATTGTTTCTGTTCCTATATCAAAACCTTCCCATCCATCTGGAATTTCTGTATATTTAACAACTTTACTTTCTGTATTTTCTGAAAATTCTTTACCAACTTTTGTATCTACTGGTAACATAAATTTAACACCTTTTGCTTTAGCTTTTTCCATAAGTTCTTTTGCTAAATCTACTTTGTCTAATTCACAAATTGAATTTCCAACATTATATCCCATTGATTTAAAGAATGTGTAAGCCATAGCTCCACCAATCATTAAAACATCAACTTTTTCTAATAATGCATTTATAACTCCAATTTTATCAGATACTTTCTTTCCTCCTAAAATAGCCATAAATGGTCTTTCTGGATTTTCTAATGCTGTTCCCAAGAAATTTAATTCTTTTTCAATTAAGAATCCTGATACCGCTGGTAAATAACTTGCAACACCTGTTGTTGAACTATGTGCTCTATGTGCTGTTCCAAAAGCATCATTTACAAATATTTCTGCTAAAGAAGCAAATGCTTTTGATAATTCTTCATCATTTTTTTCTTCTCCTGCTTCATATCTTACATTTTCAAGAAGCATTACTTCTCCTGATTGTAAGTTTGCAGCTAAGTTTTTAGCATCTGGTCCTACAACATCTTTAGCTAATTTAACTTCTTTTCCTAATAATTTTGAAAGTTCTTCTGCTACTATATTTAAAGAAAATTCTGGTTTTACTTCTCCCTTTGGTCTCCCTAAGTGAGAACATAAAATAACTTTACATTCATTTTCAATTAAATACTTAATAGTAGGAATAGCTGCTACTATTCTTCTGTTATCTGTGATAACTCTGTTCTCATTATATGGAACATTAAAGTCACATCTAACTAATACTTTCTTTCCTTTTACATCAATATCTTTTACAGTTTTCTTATTCATATTTATCCCCCTTTAATATGTTATTTATAAAATCTTTATGTATTTACACTTTTTCATATTTTTATACAAAGCTATTCTATAACAAAAAAGAATACTTTTCAAGTATTCTTTTCACTATTTTTACCAATTTTGGTAATTATATTAATTTTCTTTTTGCTTAATTCTTTTTACTGCTAAAATAATTGTTAATGTTAGTCCTAAACTACATATAATAATTATTGCTATGTTTATATTTGACTTTGTATTTATAACATTTTCCATTTCAAAATTTTCTACTTGTACAGATTCTGCTATAAGTTCTGTCTCTGTTTTACTATTAATTAGTTCTGCATAATCTATATTTTCTAAATCTATTCCACGTGCTTTCATTCTTTCTACATAATCATCAAATCCTTCTGGCATATTACCAATATATGATACATTATATTTTCCATCTTGCATTTTAAAATGAACATAATACTCATCTGTATTATAACCTTCTAAAGCAACTTTTAATTTATAATTTTCATAAACACCTGCATATACTTTTTCTTTATCTTTTGCCCAAATTGTTTTTTCAGAAGCAGGAATTACAAAAGCATTAATTTTTATCTCAATATCATCACCATCTTTAAAATTCTCTTCTCTTGTATATGGAAAAATTCCAGATATGAAATAGTCTAATAATCTTTCTTCGTCAGGTAAATTTTCATCTATATTTTTATCAAAATATTCTTTAAATAAATCCATTATAAGATGGTAAAATTTAAGTCCATCTTCTTCACCTGACAAAATTTCTGATCCAAAACCAGAAAGAACATATGCTTCTCCAGTCTCAGAATCTATACCTTTTTTGCTACTTGTTACATAAAATATTGCATCTTTATATACAATCCCCCAAGGATCTTTCTTTTTCATTACTTTTATTTTATACTCTTCAAAACATTCTCTAAATTGCTCTATATCCTCTTTTGATGTTATAGCATAACTTTTATTAATATTAATTAAAGTAAAGAGCAAAATTATAACTATAACTTTGATAAATAAACTTTTCATATTTTCTATTTTCATTATATTTCTGCCTCCTTTACTAAATCAAATTCATAATCTACATCAAAATATTTTACATGTAACTTTAATTTTTCTTTTATATCTCTTTCTTTAAAATTAAATACTAATGCTGGCTCATAAAAATTATCTTCACTTATTGTTCCACCACCATTTGCATATGCACCTCTTTGAAGTTCATATCTTTTTCCTGTTTCATCTTGTATATAAGCTTCTTCAACCATATATTTTTTAGCTAAATCATCTTGATATTTTCTGTATTCTTCACTTGCCATTAATTCATCTATAAAATAATCTCTTATTTGAACTGTTGGATTTTCAAGTTCTAATTCATTTATTAATTTTAATTGTGGAGAAATTTCTGATTCAGTTATTTCTGGTGCTTTAAATCTTAATTTAACTTCTGTTCCAGAATTTAATACATTAAATAATACTACTTCATTTTCTCCATTAGAGTCGTTTTCTAGCATTTTATAAGTATTCATTTTTCTATTTATTATATTTTCTGGTAGCTCTAAAGAAATATTCCATTTTCCTTGATAATTTAATTTTGTTCCTCCAAATTCATTTTCTGCATCATTTATAATCTTAATATTTCTAATTTCAAAATTCAAATTTTTACATCTTGGATAATATCTTTCCTGTCCCACCAAATTCATATTGTACATTAGATTAATACTATTTTTACTATATTTTAAAACATAAAAGTACACATATCCATCAAAATATTTCTCATTTTCTTGTAATACTTTTTCTTTGTATTCTTCAAAACTTATATTATTTTCTGGTACATATCCAGCTGTATAATCTATGTTTAGTAATTGTTCTACTTTTTGCATATCTTTACAATATAATATATTTTCATTTTCATCTGTTATTAAAAGATCTGGAAATTCAGCTTCCACTCCCTTTTGACCATTAATTTTTTTAGAAATTTCATCTGATAACTCAATATTAAATGTTATTTTTAAATTATTATCATCCATTACTATATCATCAACTTTTATTTTTAAATTATCTTGTGAAAGCCCTTGATTATTGTTTTCTAAATCAATTATTTCTTCATTAGATTCACTATATTCTACATTAAATTTTGCACTGGTTTTAGTATTTACAGCTATTTTTTCTACTTCTTTTGCTACTGCTAAATCATATATTTTTGTAGATATTTGATTTGAGAAAACAATTCCAGAAGTAAATATTATACATGCTGCAATAGTACTTAAATTTTTAATAAGTGATATTTTCTTTATTTTTTTATCCATATTACTATTTAACTGAAAATTAGATACAGCAATTTTATCTTTCATTAAATTTTTTATATCTTGTAAATCTTTATTATCCATTAATACTATATCCTCCTTTCAATAATTCCTTTCTTAATTTATTTCGCAGTCTATGAAGTTTTGTTTTTACTTTTGCTTCTGAAAAATTATATTTTTCTGCAATTTCTTTTATCTTTTTTTCTTCATAGTAAAACTCTATAAATATATCTTTTTCTTCCTGTTTAAAATTGTTTATAAATTTTAATATATTAGAATTAATTTCTTTTATTTCAAAACTTTCTTCTATTCTAGAATTCTCTAATATTAAATTTTCATAATCATCAATATTTCCTTCTACGATTTTTTTAGAAAATTTACTAAAATATCTTTTTATTAAGTTTTTTACTATTCCAATTAAATATGGTGATAATGGTTTATTAATATCTAATCTTTTCTGATTATTCCATAAAATTAAATAAGTATCTGAAATAATATCTTTAATATCATCAGTTTGAGATATTCCAGAATTTACAATAGTTGTCCATAAATAACCTGAAAATTCATCTGCTATTTTTTCCAAATTTATCTTTCCATTATCTATATACATGTATATTAAATCTTCTTTGTTCAATTTTTTGCTCCTTTAAGATATCTTCACTATAATATTGATTAAAAAAATAATAAGGTTACACTTTTTTATATCTTTCTATTATTATGTATATATCACAGCATATAATTTCAATCTACACATTATGACAAATTTAATAGAAAAAGCTAATTACTTTTCTATTTTAAAGAACAAAAGAGCCAATTTTAAATTTTCAAATATTTTAAATATATTTAAGTGGCTCGTCTTTTTCCTATAATATAAAAAAAGTACTTCACAATTATTATTGGAAGTACTTTTTTGACTTTAATTAGTTTGCTTAATATTAATGTAGTTCAGCAAAATATTTTATTGTTCTTACCATTTGGCTTGTGTAAGAATTTTCATTATCATACCAAGAAACTACTTGTACTTGATATAATCCATCTTCTACTTTTGTAACCATTGTTTGAGTTGCGTCAAATAATGATCCATATGTGATTCCTATAATATCTGAAGAAACTAATGGTTCTTCTGTATATCCGAAAGATGCACTAGATTGTGCTTTCATAGCTGCATTTATTGATTCTGGTGTTACTTCTTCATTGCTTCTTACTGTTGCAACTAAGATTGTTGTTGATCCTGTTGGAACTGGAACTCTTTGTGCAGATCAGATCGGAAGAGCACACGTCTGAACTCCAGTCACCTACGACAATCT
>CAMSWH010000011.1 GCA_947064765.1 uncultured Clostridium sp. | reverse complement strand
TGGTAGCGACGGTGAGATTCGAACTTACGACCTGCCGGGTATGAACCGGATGCTCTAGCCAACTGAGCTACGTCGCCATAATTACTTAGCAGATATTATTATAATAGTATTATTAGCGTTTGTCAAGTAAAAAATTCAATAATCTTGTATTTATTAAGTAAAAATATAAATGAAATTATAAAATAAATATAGTTTATAGTTTTTTAAAATAAAAAATTTAAGAAAAATGAAAACAAAAATCCCTAAGTTTTAAATTAGGGATTAAAATTAGCTAATCTTCATTTTTTTTGTTGTTATCTTTTTTCTTTTTAGCTAGTGGGATTATAACTTTTTTCTTATTTTTTACAGAATCTTTTGGTCTTAAGTCATTCATACAATCTCCAACTTCTGAAATGTTTAATATAGAATCATCACCTATAACAACTTCAATATCGTCATTATTAGTATTATTAACTTCTTTTTTAGACATTTTTATCACCTCATAAATAAACTTACATTTTTATTATATCATATCGAAAATATTATGTCAATTAGCAAAAATTAAAAGCCCTATAAGCTTGACAATAGTTGAATTTCATGTAATAATATAAGAATAATATTTATGGAGGAGAATATGGAATTTAGCAAAGAACAATCAATAATTGAAGCAATGCTTTTTGCAGCTGGACGTGAAGTAAGTGTAAAAGAAATTATGAATGTTTTAGAGATAGGCGCAGAAGATATTGATAAAATTATTTTAAATATGAAAACTGAATATGAAGCTAGAAACAGTGGTATTGAAATAATCAAAGTTAACGATAATTATCAACTATGTACAAAAAAAGAATATTATGAATACATATATCCATTATTTGATAATAGAGCTAAACCTAATATTTCTAATGCTGCATTAGAAACTTTGGCTATAATTGCGTATAATCCTAACATAACTAGATCAGAAATTGAAGCTATACGTGGTGTTAGTACAGATGGAACAGTATATAAATTATTAGAATTTGATTTAATAGAAGAAGCTGGAAAACTAGATGCACCTGGAAGACCAACAATGTATAAAGTTACTAGTAAATTTATGAAAATGTTTGGAATTTCAAGTTTAGAAGAGTTACCAGAACTTCCAAGATATAAACTAGATGAAAATGAACAAATTGTAATAGATGATGTAATGGAGGCTCCAATGCCCGAAAGGGAAGACGAAGATATTAAAAATGAAGAAAATAAAGTTTAAATATCAAAATATAATATATCAAAGAAGTATGTAAGTAAAAGTTAAATTTAATATTTGATTATATTATGTTTAAAATTGGAGGTTAAATTATGGGAAAAGAAGAATTTGTAAAAGAGATAACAAATATAGAGGATGATTTTGCTAAGTGGTATACAGATGTTGTAAGAAAAGCAGAACTTGCAGATTATACAGATACAAAAGGTTGTATAGCTATAAGACCTTATGGATATGCAATTTGGGAAAATATTCAAAATTATGCAGATAAAAAATTTAAAGAAGTCGGTGTAACAAATTTATATATGCCAGTTCTTATTCCAGAAAGCATGTTAGAAAAAGAAAAGGATCATGTTGAAGGCTTTGCTCCAGAAGTAGCTTGGGTTACTATGGGAGGAGGAGAAGAACTAGAAGAGCGACTTTGTATAAGACCTACTTCAGAAACAATGATGTCAACAATGTATTCTAAATGGGTAAAATCTTGGAGAGATTTACCAATACTTGGAAATCAATGGTGTAATGTATTAAGATGGGAAAAAGAAACAAGACCATTTTTACGTTCAAGAGAGTTTTTATGGCAAGAAGGACATACAGTTCATGAAACAGCTAAAGAAGCTGAAGAAAGAACATTAATGATGCTTGATATATATGCAGATGTTATTGAAAATCTTTTAGCAATACCAGTATTAAAAGGAAGAAAAACACCAAAGGAGCAATTTGCAGGAGCTGATAGTACATATACAGTAGAAACAATGATGCATGATGGAAGAGCTCTTCAAGCTGGAACATCACATTATTTTGGTCAAAACTTTACTAAACCTTTTGAAATAAAATTTCAAAATAGAGAAGGAAAAGAAGAATATGCATATCAAACTTCTTGGGGAATAAGTACAAGATTAATAGGGGCAGTAATTATGGCTCATGGAGATAACAGAGGATTAAAATTACCACCAAGAGTTGCTCCAATTCAAGTAGTTATAGTACCAATTGCACAACATAAAGAAGGTGTATTAGAAAAAGTAAATGAAATTTATAAAGATTTATCTAAAGACTTTAGAATGAAATTAGATGATAGAGATAATTGTTCAACAGGATTTAAGTTTAATGATTGGGAAATGAGAGGAGTACCAGTTAGAGTTGAAATAGGTCCTAAAGATTTAGAAAACAATCAAGCAGTTTTAGTAAGACGTGATAATGGAGAAAAAGAAATAGTAGAGCTTTCAAAATTAAATGAAAGATTAGAAAGTTTATTAGAAGAAATCCAAAATAGTATGTTCAATAGCTGTTTAGAAAGAAGAAAAGAGAAAACAACAGTTGCTTATACATTAGATGAAATGATAAAGCAAATGGAAGAAAATCAAGGATTTTTAAAAACAATGTGGTGTGGAGATGTAGCTTGTGAAGATAAAATAAAAGAAGTTACAGGAGCACATTCAAGATGTATGCCATTTGAGCAAGAACATTTAGCAGAGATATGCCCAGTTTGTGGGAAAAAAGCTACTAAAATGGTAGTTTGGGGAAGACAATATTAATAAATAATAAAAAAGGTAACCTTTTTATTAGGTTACCTTTTTTACATCTTGTAGCATAAGTATGTCGTAACATATGAAAATGCACTTTATCTTTTTTATTTATATGTAGATAAAGTAAATAATTATTATTGTAATGCATATTTACTAATAGTTCTACCTATTTCTAAAATATCATTATTTCCTGTAAATTCAAAACTTGCTTTTAAACCATTGTTAAAAAATAATGCTAATTCTGAGTCTGGTATTAATTCTGCAAATCCAACTGTTTGTATTCCAAAATATTGGATTTTTGAATAAGGTAACGTAAATATTTCTTGTTTTTTACCTGTAATTCCTTTTACATCAACAGTCATTATTCTTTTGTCTGTAAAAACAATTTGATCTCTAATAGTTTTGTATACTCCTATTATATTTTCACCATCTAATAATAATGCTTCCACATTTTTATTAATATCAGTGTTATTAATCTTTTGTAAATTGATCATTGAATCTTCTGAAAAATTAATCATATTTATTCCTCCAATTATTTATATATTTTAAAATATTAAAAATTAAAATTATCTATTCAAATATTTTACTTGTTCTGCCTTCAATAACTTTACTTTCATATTTTCAACCATTTTTGAAAATGTCTAAAAAATGATTGAAAACTTAATTTTTTTCTTCATTTATTTTTCTAAATAAATGAAAGTTATATTTATAATAAAATTTTTATATTCTTAATCTTTTTATTTGCTTTACTTCATCATATAATTTTGTAATATGAGCTTTTCTTATTTTATATGCTTCTTCAAATTCTTGAAGTATTTGAGGTAATTTTTCAGGTTCTTCGTGAGGTTTTAAATAGCATTTTATTTCAGCTTTATAATATTCTTTTTTGTCTTCAGTAAGAGCTCCTTGCATTCTATAATAATATTTTTGCGCATCACCAATTCTTTTAATTTCTTTTTTTAAGAATTCCAAATAATCTGTTCTTGCAACAATTTCATATTCTGTATCGTCTATAATTACTTTGAATAAAGCTTTTAATATTTTTTTATCTATTTTCCCAACACCACCAAGACTAGCTTTTTTTACAGCATCCCCGAGGTTCTTAGCAACAGTAGGTCTAGCATGGTCAATTAAAATATTTAATGCATCTACAACTCCAATGTGAGTTTTATATTGACGTTTAGCTGTTATAGCTTCAAATTCATCAGCTACTCTTATTATTTGTGCTTCATATGGAATTTTATTACCAAGAACACCATGTGGATATCCAGTTCCGTCTAATGCTTCATGATGATATAAAGCTCCTGCTGCATATGGTCTTAATTTTAAATCATTCATACAAATTTTATAACCTATTGATGTATGAGTTTTCATTATTTCATATTCTTCATCAGTTAATTTTGAAGGTTTTTGTAAAACTGCAGGTGGAATAAAGATTTTTCCAACATCATGTAAATATGCACAAGTAGTACAATATACAGTAAATCCTTTTGACATTCCTAATTTTTCACAAAGTCTACAAGTAATATTTGCTACATTTTCTGAATGACGTCTAGTAAAAGCATCTAAACCATCAAGCATTTTTAATTGATAACGAATAGTGTCATCTAAATTATATGATTTTATTGAAGTACTATTATAAAAATCAAAAACTTCTTTCATTTGTTTCTCCTCATTTTTGCATATGTTAATTTTAAAATTAAATAACGTGTAAATATATCTAAAATAATTATTTTTATACATATTAATTATATATTAGTTAAAAATAAAAGTCTATTAAATAAGTATATCATTTTTATTTCTTTTTTATATAGTAAGAAAATTTTTATAGTATGAGAATGGTAATTGTGGTAAGTCTTAGATTTTTATATATTTCTTACTAATTCTTTTGTTGAAAAAAAAATAAATAAATGATAGAATATAAAAATATTAAAGTAATAGAGGAAAAAATAATGTATTTAAAACGATTAGAAATGTATGGATTTAAATCTTTTGCTGATAAAACAGCTTTAGAATTCATGCCAGGAATCACAACAGTAATAGGACCAAATGGATCAGGAAAAAGTAATATATCAGACTGTATTAGATGGGTGCTTGGAGAGCAAAGTTTAAAGTCTCTAAGAGGTGCAAAATCAGAAGATATAATTTTTGCAGGAACACAAAATAGAAAATCTTTAGGATTTGCAGAAGCTTCTTTAGTTATAGATAATTCAGATTCAAAATTACCTATAGAATATAATGAAGTGGTTGTTACTAGAAGAATTTATAGAAGTGGTGAAACTGGTTATTTCATCAATAAAACACCTTGTAGATTAAAAGATATTTTAGAACTTTTTATGGATACAGGTATAGGAAAAGATGGATATTCAATAATAGGACAAGGTAAAATTGAAGAAATTTTAAGTAATAAATCAGAAGATAGAAGACATATTTTTGAAGAAGCAGCAGGAATTGTAAAATATAGAACAAGAAAAGCTGATTCAGAAAAAAAATTAGAACAAACAAAATTAAATTTACTTAGAATTAATGATATCGTTTCAGAAATCGAAACAAATATTGGACCTCTAAAAAATCAATCAGAAAAAGCAAAGAAATTTTTAAGTTTAAGAGATGAATTAAAAAATATAGAAGTTGGTTTATTTTTATATAATATTGAGGATTTTAAAAATCAAACTGAAGAAATTATAAAAAATATAGATATTTTAGAAACACAAAAAGTTAGAGAAGATGAGAATTTTAATAATTTTCAAGCTAAAAAAGAAGAATTAAAAGAAGCTTTAGATAAATTAGTTGAAGAGATAGAAAAAACTCAAAATTTAGGATTTGAAGGAAATCAAAGAAAAGAACAATTTAATAGTGAAATTGGTATTTCTACTGAAAGAATTACAAATAATAAAGAAAATTATGAAAGATATGCAGTAGAAATAGAAGAATTAGAAAATCGTAATAAAGAATTAGAAGAAGAAAAAACTCAAAAATTAGAGAAGAAAAATAATTTATTTAATAATAAAGAAAAATTTGAGACAGAATTAAAGGAGAAAACATTAGAGCTTGAAAAATATTCTAAAACTTTAAGTGATAAGGAATTAGAAATTGAAGCAAAAAAACAAATTGTTCAAAAAAATGTAGATGAAAAGTACGAAATAATAGCACAAGTAAATACAGAAAAAGCTAATTTTGATAACTTAGTTAAAAGAGAGAATTCTTTAAAAACTGAAATTCAAGAAACTATTTCTGAATTAGATTCTTCAAGAACAAATAAGGAAGAATTATCTAAGAGTTTCTATGAAATTGAAAAAAACAGAAATGATATAAATAAAACTCTTGAAGAGATGAAAGATGAAAAAGATAAAAGTGCAGAAAAATTAAAAGAATATGAAACTAAAATAAATAGTTATCAATCAGAATATAGAATTAAAGAATCAAGACATAGATTTTTAGTTGAAACAGAAAAAGAAAAAGAAGGATACGCAAAAAGTGTAAAACTTTTAGTTGAAGCAACTGAAAGAGATAGTTCTCTAGCTAAAGGAGTTAATGGAGTTTTAGCAAATCTTATTTCAGTTGAAAAACAATATGAAACAGCTATAGAAATGACATTAGGAGCAAGCATACAAAATATAGTTACAGATACAGAAGAAGAAGCAAAAAGATTAGTTAATTATTTAAGAGATAATAAACTTGGTAGAGCTTCATTCTTGCCAATAACTTCTGTTAAAGGTCAAAGAATAACAGGAGTTAATTATAGAGGGATAGATGGAGTAATAGGTATAGCTTCAGATTTAGTAAAAGTAGATAAAAAATATGAAGGAATTATATTAAATTTATTGGGAAGAACAGTTATTGTTGAAGATATTGATTCAGCAGTAAAACTTGCAAAGCAAAATGGTTATAAATTTAAAATAGTAACTTTAAAAGGTGATGTAATAAATCCATCAGGAGCTATTAGTGGTGGTTCTGTAGCAAATAAAACAGTTAGTATTTTAGGTAGAGGAAAAGAAATCGCAGAACTTGAAAAAGAATTAGTTGAAATAAAAGAGAAAATAGAAAAAATAGAAAAAGAAAAATCAGATTATGAAGAAAGTATTTCGGAAATTTTAGAAAAATTTGATAAAAAACAAAAAGAATATCAAGAATTAGAAATTATTTATGCAACAGAAAAACAAAAAAATGATAATTTGGATTTAGAAATTTTAAAACTAGATGCTAAGCTTGCAAAATTAAGAAGTGACTTAGAGAATGTAGGAAAAGAAAAAGAAGAAAACAATTTAAAACAAGAAGAGTTCAATAAAAAAGTCTTAGAAATGGAAGAGCAAAATGCAAGTTTAAATATAGTTATAGAAGAATTTACAAATTTAAATAAAGATAATCAAAAATACATAGATGATTTAAATTTTGATATAACAAATTTAAAAATATCAGTATCTTCATTTGATGAAAGTGAAACTTCGATAAATGAAATTATGGATAGAATAAATTTAGACATTGAGAAAAATAATACAAGTATAAATAATAAAAAAGAATTAAGAGAAAAAATATTAGCAGAGAACCAAGAATTAGAAACAAAAATTGAAGAGATTAAACAAAAAATTGTTAATTTAGAAAAAGAAATTTTAGGTAGCACAGAAAAAGTAGAAAAACTAAAAGAAGATAGAATATCTAAAAACGAAAAATTAAATAATATAGAAAAAGAAATTGAAGATCAAACATCAAAAATAGAAGATATTAAAAACCATATTTCAAAATTAGATTTGAAAAAATCTAAAATAGAACTTGAATTAAATCAAGTTATAAATAAAATGTGGGAAGAATACGAATTAACTCCAAATACAGTAGGTGATATAGAAAAAGTAGAGAATCCTACTGAAATTCAAAAACAAGTAAATTCTATAAGAAGCCAAATAAGAGATTTAGGAAGTATAAATGTTGATTCAATAAAAGAATATCAAGAAATGAAAGAAAGATATGATTTTATGAGTGAACAAAGATTAGACTTGGAAGATTCAAGTAATAAGCTTAAAAAAGTTATAAACGAGATGACAGAAACCATGAAAAAACAGTTTACAGAACAGTTTAAAATTATTAATAAAAACTTTGGAGAAGTATTTACAGAATTATTTGGAGGAGGAAAAGCAGAACTGATACTTGCAGATGAAGAAAATATATTAGAATGCGGAATTGAAATAGCAGTTCAACCGCCAGGAAAGAAATTGCAAAATATGATGTTACTATCAGGAGGAGAAAAGGCATTTACAGCAATAGCACTTCTTTTTGCAATATTAAGAATGAATCCCGCACCATTTTGTGTATTAGACGAAATTGAAGCTGCACTTGATGATGTAAATGTATATAGGTTTGCAGAATATCTAAGGAAATTTTCAAAAGAAACACAATTTTTAGTAATTACACATAGAAAAGGTACAATGGAAGCAGCAGATACAGTTTATGGAATTACAATGGAAGAAAAAGGTATAAGTAAATTATTATCAATGAAGCTTAAATAGTTAGCTAGAAAAAGTGCATAATATTATAATTAATTAAGAGGTAAATATGTTAGTAGATATAGAAAAAGAAAAATTGGAAACTGAACAAAATAAACATTTTTTAGAAGAATATTTATATGAAAGAGCAATATCAACAGAAATAACTGAAAACCCTAGATATGATTCTATACTTTGGAAATTAAGTAATCTAATTAGAAAATCAGAATTCAAAGCATATACAGATGATGCAAAAGAACTAATGAATAGTATTGTGCAAATTGATGAAGCTGGAAATGTAATAATGCTTGAAGGACTAAATAAAGAAAAAAGTTTAATTACAAGTAAATACTATTTCGATAATGAAGATGAAAGTTTAAAAAGAACAAGAATGGAAACTATAGAAGGTGGTCAAGAACCAATATGTGTGTCAAGTAGTAGTTATAATGAAGATGGTATTGAAGTAATGAAAGAGACAAAACAAAAAATAGATTCTGGAATGTATTTTAGTAGAGCTACTAGACTTGATAATAGAATTGATATGATAAAAATTGAAAGAGTAGAACAAAGTACTAATGGAGAAATAAAGAATTTAGATGATATGTATCAAATTAGATGTTTTCAAGTAGGAATGGAAGATATTGATCCTGATATGGAGGAAGTAGATCCATTAAATATAATGGGATTTAATATAGTTGGGATGCCTCCTATATATAAAGATGTGTCTTTAGATGAATTAAGTACTTTAAGAGATAGTGATGGAAAAGTTATGCCACTTCAAGAACAGTATAGACAGCAAGCATTAAAAAAATATAAAGAGTTAAATAAAAATTATGGCAGAACTAGAGCATTTGAAAAGGGGATTGCAAAAATGTTAGTTGTAAAAGATATAGATGCAAGAGGAGAAATGTAAATCTACAATACAATTTTTAAGATTAAAATTATAGATTATATTAAAGTAAAATGAATTGCTTAGCAATGAGATTTTATTTAATATAATCTTTTTTATTTAATAGGAAAATCCTTTGGACTTCCTATTAAATAAAGGCTTATGCCAACGTTTGCACATTTCTTAGCTGTGCGAAGCAAAGCAAGCTACAGATAAGTTATGCGAATCGAACAAAGACGAGCCACTTAAATATATTTAAAATATTTGAGAATTTTAAAAGTGGCTCTTTTGTTCTATTATAAAAATTACTTAATATTTCTATAATAAAAAGCTTTTGGTAAAATTTTTGTACTAGCATTTTTTGATATTTTTATACATAAATTTATATTTTTGAATAATATATAGTGTGGTAAAAATGGAAAAAATTTATATATTTTTATATAAAATTTTGGGAAAGATAATAAAAAATGTATATAAAAATATGCATTTAAAACCACTAAAGTCAAAAAGACAAAAATTGAATATATAGTAAAATGAAGAAAAAAAGAGAAAAAAAGAGCTTTTAAAAGTAAAGTTTAATCTGAAACTATTTAAAAAACAATAACATTATTTAAAACAGGCAAAATTTGGATTAAAACAGAATATTTTGTTTGAAATGATGTTTGTTTTATAGTATAATAGTTTTTAGTGACGAATTTTTTTAAGCTTAAAAGGAGAGTGAAGTTTATTTTATTAAATTGGGTTAGATATTGTACAAAAGAAGTTGCTAAAACCCTAAAACTTGTTATAATTGGTTCAACTATAGTTTTAACTGTAGTTTGTATTAAATATAAACCCGGATATAAAGTCACAATATTGGGGGAAACAGTTGGTTTTATAGAAAATAGAAAAGTAATAGAAGCAAAAATAGAAAAATATATGAATAATACAGATGGTAGTATAGCATTTAGAGAAATTACTGAATTACCAAAGTATGAATTTAAATTAGTAGATAGAAAAACACAGATAGATGAAAAAGAAGTTATGCTAGCTGTTAAAGATGCCATAACAACAACATATAAACTTTATGCTGTTACAGTAGATGGAGAGCAAAAAGCAGTTGTTGAAAGTCAAGAGAAAGCAGAAAACTTAATAAATGAAATTAATGCAGGAGTAAATGCTGAAGTAGATTTAAAATTAGGTATAATTGAAAATTATACAACAGAATATAACGTGGATTCAGAAGAAGTTGCAAAAAATGCTTTAAATGAAATTAAAGTAGCAAAAGTAACTGAATATGAAACTAAAAAAGCAGAAGAAGCCAAAGCAGCAGAGCAAGCAGCTGCACTTGCAAAAGCAAGAAATTCAAAATCAAGAAGTTATGCAACAGCAACAACTACATCATTAGATCCTTCAGGAAACTTAAATGGTATGGCTTTATCAATACCAGTAAGTGGATCAATATCATCAAGATTTGGTTCAAGAAGTTCTATTAGATCTACTATACACACAGGATTAGATATAGCTACATCTTCAGGGACAGGAATAAGACCTATTGCAGCAGGAACAGTTGTATATGCAGCATATAGAGGATCATATGGTAAATTAATAATTATAGATCATGGAAATGGAGTTCAATCATATTATGCACATTGTAGTGCAATATATGTTGCACCAGGTCAAGCAGTAGATACAGCAACTACTATTGGTGCAGTTGGCTCAACAGGAAATTCAACAGGTCCACATTTACACTTAGAAATAAGATTAAATGGAGAGCCATTAAATCCACAGAATTATTTATATTAATAAAAAAGCTTAGATATTTTATCTAAGCTTTTTTGTATGTATATGAAAATTAACTATATAATTAAGTAGATTAAAAAACATTAAAATCTGCCTTTTTGCCTAAAAACAAAATAATTTTTAAATTTAAGAAGGATTTTATAATTCTTTTTAGTATAAATAACTTGAATTTGTATCAAATTAAATGTATACTAATTTATGAGAATTTTAATTAAGGAGGTTACGTATGGCAGAAGTAACAGAGGAAGAGAAACTTGAAATTGAACAAATGATTAATGGCTTAGTTGAAAGAGCAAGAAAAGCATCAGAAGAATATAAAAAATTAAATCAAGAACAAATTGATAGAATTGTAAAGAAAATGTCTATGGCTGGACTTGACAATCATATGAAACTAGCTAAAATGGCAGTAGAAGAAACAGGAAGAGGAATTTATGAAGATAAAATAACAAAGAATATGTTTGCTAGTGAATATGTATATCATAATATCAAAAAAGATAAAACAGTTGGTATAATTGCTGAAAATGAAGAAGAAGGTTATTCTTTAATTGCAGAACCAATAGGAGTAATAGCAGGAGTAACACCAGTTACAAACCCAACAGCGACAGTATTATTCAAATCAATGATTTCAGCAAAAACAAGAAATGTTATAATTTTTGGATTCCATCCATCTGCACAAAATTGTAGTAGAGAGGCAGCCGAAATTGTTAGAAAGGCGGCAGTTTCAGAAGGAGCACCAGAAGATTGTATATTATGGATTGATAAGCCATCAGTTTTAGCAACAAGTTTATTAATGAACCATCCAGGAGTTGACTTAATACTTGCAACAGGTGGTTCAGGAATGGTTAAAGCAGCATATTCAAGTGGAAAACCAGCATTAGGAGTTGGACCAGGTAACGTACCTTGTTATATAGATAAAACAGCAAAATTAAAAACATCAGTAACAGATTTAGTTATGTCTAAATCTTTTGATAATGGTATGATATGTGCTTCAGAACAAGCAGTTATAGTTGATAATGAAATTTCAAAAGAATTTGAAAAAGAAATGAAAAATTTAGATTGTTATTTTGTAAATAATGAAGAAAAAGCAAAATTACAAGCTACTATGTTTGATAGTGAGCATGGAAACAAATTAAATGGAGCTATAGCAGGACAAAGTCCAGCTACAATTGCAAAATGGGCAGGTTTTGAAGTTCCAGAAAGTACAAAAGTTATTGTAGTTAGAGAAGATGGAGTAGGTGATGAACACCCATTTTCAAAAGAAAAATTAAGTCCTGTACTTGCATATTATAAAGTAAAAGATGCTAAAGAAGGAGTTGATTTAGCAGATAGATTAATAAAATTCGGAGGAATGGGGCATTCAGCAGTTATTCACTCTGAAGATAAAGATACAATTTTAAAATTCTCTGAAACAGTAAAAACAGGAAGAATTATAGTAAATTCTCCATCAACACATGGAGCTATAGGAGATATATATAATACAAACATACCATCATTAACTCTAGGATGTGGTACTTTTGGAGGAAACTCAACTACATCAAATGTATCTTCAGTTAATTTAATAAATGTAAAAAGAGTTGCAAAAAGGAGGGTTAATATGCAATGGTTTAAAGTTCCTGAAAAAATATTCTTTGAATCTGGATCTATATCATACTTAGAAAAAATGCCAGATATTTCAAAAGCATTTATAGTAACAGATCCTTCAATGGTTCAATTTGGATATGTTGATAAAATATTATATCACTTAAGAAATAGAGAAAGTTATGTTCATGCAGAAATATTCTCAGAAGTAGAGCCAGATCCATCATTTACAACAATTAAAAAAGGTGTTGCTGCTATGAATAATTTTAAACCAGATGTTATTATCGCTCTTGGTGGTGGTAGTGCAATGGATGCTGCTAAAGGTATGTGGTTATTCTATGAACACCCAGATGCAGATGTAGAAGGATTAAAATTAAAATTCATGGATATAAGAAAAAGAACTTATAAATTTCCTAAACTTGGTTCAAAATGTAAAATGGTTTCTATACCAACTACATCAGGAACAGGTTCTGAAGTAACATCATTTGCAGTTATATCAGATAAAGAGAAAAATATGAAATATCCTTTAGCTGACTATGAATTAACACCAGATGTTGCAATAGTAGATCCAGAATTAGTTATGACATTACCTAAAAAATTAACAGCGGATACAGGTATGGACGTATTAACACATGCTTTAGAAGCTTATGTTTCAGTAATGGCATCTGATTATACAGATGGATTAGCAGAAAAAGCTATAGAATTAGTATTTGAAAATTTACCAAAAGCATATGAAGATGGAAGCAACAGAGTAGCAAGAGAAAAAATGCATAATGCAAGTTGTATTGCTGGTATGGCATTTACAAATGCTTTCTTAGGAGTAAACCATTCTATAGCACATAAATTAGGAGGAGAGTTCCATATTCCTCATGGTAAAGCAAATGCGATAATTTTACCATATGTAATAAAATATAATGGAACAGCTCCAACAAAAATGGTTTCATGGCCTAAATATGAACATTATATTGCAGATGAAAGATATGCAAATCTTGCTAAAAGATTAGGATTACCAGCTAAAACTCCAGAAGAAGGTGTAAATTCTTTAGTAAAAGCAGTTTTAGAATTAAATGAAAAATTAGGGGAAGAAAAATCACTTAAAGATTGTGGAATTGATGAGCAAGAATTCTTATCAAAGGTTGACTTATTAGCTGACAGAGCTTTTGAAGATCAATGTACAGGAGTAAATCCAAGAGTTCCATTAGTATCAGAAATTAAACAAATTTTATTAGATGCATACTATGGAAATGAAATAAAATTTTAGTAAAATAAAGTTTTTATAGATAAATTAGTACACTTCTAAATATTAGATAGATATATTTAATATTTAGAGGTGTATTTTTTGTTAGTACAAAGTTTTTATCATTTGTGTAACATCTGCTCTAATCTTATTGACAAAAAATGTCATTTAATATAAAAATATGTTAGATAGTTATATTTTATTCAAAGGAGAAATAAAATGAAAGAAGAATTAGAAGATGGAGTAGAAGTTAGTACGAAAAATAGATTTACAACTTTAATATTATGTTGGTTTTTAGGATTCTTTGGAGTGCACCGTCTATATGCTGGAAAATTGGGATCAGGATTTTTAATGCTATATGGAACAATAGTGTCATGTTTAATGTTAGCACTAAATGTTAAAATAGGTCTAATGTGTTTTATAGCTATGACAGCATTGGTAGTAAATGATTTTGTAGTTATATCATTTAAACAATTTTCAGATTGTTATGGAAAATGTATTTGCGACGACAAAGTAAATCAATAAAAAATATATTTAGGGGGATTTTAAAATGTCAGAAGACGAAAAATTTTCTGTTGATACAGAAAAACTAAAAAATGAAACAAAAGAAACTGTGAATCAAGTTAAAGACACAATCAAAAATGTTGACTTTAAGAAAGACACAGAAGAAACAAAAGGATTCTTAAAAGAAATGTTTTCAGAGCCTTTTGAAGCAGTAAGAAAAGTTGCATCAGGTGAGGAAAATGTACTAAAAAAAGCTATTATGATAATGATAATATTTATAGCAGCTTCAGTAGTATATGAGTTAATATCATTAATTAAATATGGTAAATACTCAGGAATAGGAGATAACATATTAGATTTTGTTGCATCAATATTAAATCCTATTTTCTATATAGTAGTTCCAGCACTTGTAATTTTAATTATGAATAAAAATAGTAAAAAATCTTTAACAACAGTTATATCTACTTTAGTAGTAACAAGTGTACCAGTAGTAATTAATCATGTTATAGATATTATAGAAATATTAGTATCAGGAATAACAATTATATCTGGACCAATATCTACAGCATTATCAGCAGCTTCATTAGTTCTTACATATTTTGGTATGAAAGATTTATTTGAAGAAAATGATGATAGTAGTTTCATAAAGAAATATGCTATTATTAAATTAGTGGCAGCATTTGTTTTAGTAATTTTAGGAAGAATAGGAATATACTAAAATTTAGATTTAAAATAATGATGAAAAAAATGGAGATGATTTTATTCATCTCTATTTTTATATTATAGGAAATTGCTCCGCAATTCCTATAATATAAAGCCTTCGGCAAAATTTGCACACAATTTTACTTTGTAAAATTGGCGCCTCGAACAAAGACGAGCCACTTAAATATATTTAAAATATTTGGAATTTAAAAAGTGGCTCTTTTGTTCTTTAATATGAAAATGCTCCACATTTCCTATTAAATAAAGAATTCGTCAATATTTGTACATTTTTTAGATGTGCGAATTAGAGCAAACATTATTAAAAGCCATAATCAATAAATTGCACATTATTCTTATAGTTTTCAATTGCAGATTTTATGTATGGTAGAACATTTTTAGGAAATTTATCAAGTTCATAAAAAGATAGTTCATCACATTTGTTAGGTTCCATTATAGTAATATTACCAGAAAATTTATTTGAATATAAAAAGTAGTCTATACTTTCATCATCTGACTTTCTATGCATAACTTCAACTATTTTTAAATCATTTTTATCTATATTTATTCCAGCTTCTTCTAATGCTTCTCTTTGCATAGCAGAAATTATTGTTTCATTTCCATCTACATGTCCTGCAACAACACTATATTGTCCATCTGCATAACCAGTATTATATCTTCTTAATAATAGAAATTTATTATCTTTTTCAAGAAGTAAGTGAACTGCAACTCTCATTTTTAATCTTGCCATTTTATATCTCCAAATTAATTTTTTTTTATTTACTTTAATATATTAACAAACATTAGTTTTGCTGTCAATACGAATGATAACAATTTTAAAATATAAAAGGAACTTTTTTTCTTGTATTTTTTAAGATTTCATTATATAATAATGCATTATGTGAAGGGAGATGAAATTATGGCAATTAGTAAAGAAGAAATAATTCATATTGCAAAACTTGCTTCTCTTAATTTATCAGAAGAAGAGATTGAAAAGTATACAGGAGATATGCAAGAGATATTAGAATTTGCTAATATGATTAATAATGTAAACACAGATGGAATGAATGAGACTGTTGCTGCTAACGAAAAGAGCAATGTATTAAGGAAAGATGAAATAGTAAATTTTGAGAATAGAGAGTTACTACTTTCAAATGCTCCAAGTCAAGATGAAGGAATGTTTAGAATACCAAAAGTAATAAATTAGAAAATAATTATATATGTATAAATTTAATTTTTTATAGAAGTAAATAAAATAGAAAATATTTTATATTTAAATAGGAGCTTATATATGATAATAGGTATAGATATAGATGATACAATTACAGATACATATGAAGTATTAATGAATTATGCACAAGAGTATTCAATTAATGTATTAAAAAAAGAACCAATTTTAAGAAATGGATTTTGTAATCATCATTTTTATACACAATATTTATTAAGTTGGGAAAATGGAGAAGATATAGATTTTCTTAATGAATATTATGAAAAGGTAATAACTGAAGTAAGACCAAGAACATTAGCTGTTGAATATTTAAAAAAAATACATGATGAGGGAAATAAAATTGTATTAATAACTGCTAGATGGAAACCAGATTATTTAGATGTTGAAGAAGAAACCAAGAAATGGATAGAAAAATATAATATTCCATGTGATAAATTAATTATAAATGCAGAAAATAAAGTAATAGCGGCAAAGCAAGAAAATATAGAAGTATTTATAGATGATAGTTTTAAAAATTGCCAAATGGTTTCAGAACTTGGTATAAAAACGTATTTGATGGATTCAAGAACAAATAAAGAATTAGTAGATAGTAAAATAGAAAGGATTTATTCTTGGCCACATTTATATATGAAATTAAAAGAAAAAAATTAGTTATATATTTTTAAATATACAAATTTAACTGTTAACATACGTATAAAAATGGACAAAATGTCCATAAATAAACGTCCTAAAAAGGACATTAGGGAGGAGAAAATATGGAACTTTATGAATATACAGTTCATGAGCTTGCTGAAAAGCTTGAAAAAGGGGAAATAACTTCAGAAGAGATAACAAAAAGTTATTTTCAAAGAATAAAAGAAAAAGATGAAAAAGTTAAAGCTTATATTTCTATTTTAGAAGATGAAGCTATGGCTAAAGCTAAAAAAATAGATGAAGATAGAAAATCTGGAAAAACTTTACCTAAATATGCAGGTATTCCAATAGGGATAAAAGATAATATGTGTATAACAGGAACTAAAACAACTTGTAGTTCAAAAATGTTAGAAAACTTTGTTGCACCATATAATGCAACAGTTATAGATAAATTAAATGAGCAAGATTTAGTATATCTTGGAAAATTGAATATGGACGAGTTTGCAATGGGAAGTTCAACAGAGTCTTCAGCATTTTTTAATACACATAATCCATGGGATTTAGATAGAGTACCAGGAGGAAGTTCAGGAGGAAGTGCAGCTGCTGTAGCAGCAAACATGGCACCATGGGCTTTAGGAAGTGATACTGGAGGAAGTATACGTCAGCCAGCATCTCTTTGTGGTATAGTAGGATTAAAACCTACATATGGATTAGTTTCAAGATATGGTTTAATTGCTTATGCATCATCACTTGATCAAATAGGACCTTTAACAAAAGATGTTACAGATTCAGCAATACTTTTAAATTTAATTTCAGGTCATGATGAAAAGGATTCTACATCAATGAATATAGAAAAGAAAGATTATACTAAATCTTTAGTAAATGATGTAAAAGGAATGAAAATAGGTTTACCAAAAGAATATTTTGGAGAAGGTATAAATGAAGAAGTAAAACAATCAATTTTAGCAGTAGTTAAAAAATATGAAGAAATGGGAGCTATTGTTGAAGAATGCTCATTAGATGTTGGAAAATATGCAACAGCAGCATATTATATAATGGCTTGTGCAGAAGCTAGTTCAAACTTAGGAAGATTTGATGGAATTAGATACGGATATAGAACAGAAAATTTTGATAATTTAAAAGATATTTATAAAAATTCAAGAAGTGAAGGATTTGGTCCAGAAGTAAAAAGAAGAATTATTTTAGGTACATATGTATTATCTTCAGGATACTATGATGCTTATTATAAAAAAGCTCAAAAACTTAGAACTATTATAAAAGATGGATATAATACTCTATTTGAGAAATATGATTTATTATTAACACCAACTTCACCAACAACAGCATTTAAAATAGGAGAAAAATCAGCAAATCCAATAGAAATGTATTTAGCAGATATTTGTACTGTTCCAGTAAATATTGGTGGATTACCAGGAATGAGTGTTCCTTGTGGGTTAGATAGCAAAGGATTACCAATAAGTTTCCAATTAATAGCAAAATCATTTAATGAGGAAGCTATATTTAGAGCAGCATATACATATGAGCAAAATACAAACTTTAGAGAAAATAAACCAAGCTTTAAAGGAGGTAATAACTAATGGCAAGAGATGATTATGAAGTAGTAATAGGATTAGAAGTTCACTGTGAACTTTCTACAAAAACAAAAATATTTTGCTCATGTTCAACAGAATTTGGTGGAGAACCTAATACACATTGTTGTCCAATATGTATGGCTATGCCAGGAACACTTCCAGTATTAAATGAGAAAGTTGTTGAATATGCTGTAAAAGCAGGACTTGCTACAAATTGTAGTATAGAAAGAAATAGCAAAAATGATAGAAAAAATTATTTTTATCCAGATTTACCAAAATCATACCAGATTTCGCAATTTGATAAACCTCTTTGTTATGATGGACATGTAACAATAGAAACAGAGACAGGAGAAAAAGAAATAAGAATTGAAAGAATACATATAGAAGAAGATGCAGGAAAATTAAATCATGATGAATATGGAAGAGGAAGTTTTGTAGATTTAAATAGAGCAGGAGTTCCATTAATAGAAGTTGTTTCTAAACCAGATTTAAGGAGTAGTGAAGAAGTAGAAAAATATTTAAGAAAGTTAAAATCAATATTTGAATATGTTGAAATTTCAGATTGCAAAATGGAACAAGGATCTTTGAGAGCAGACGTAAATGTATCTGTTAGAAAGAAAGGTGCTCAAGAATTCGGAACAAGAACTGAAATGAAAAATATGAATTCTTTTAGAAGTATAGTAAGAGCAATAGAATATGAAGCAGATAGACAAATTGAAGAAATTGAAAATGGAAATAAAATAGTTCAAGAAACTTTAAGATGGGATGATGTATCTGGAAGAACATTTGCAATGAGAGATAAAGAAGATGCACAAGATTATAGATATTTTCCAGAACCAGATTTAGCTTCAATAAAATTATCTGAAGAATATATTGAAAATATTAGAAAAGAATTACCAGAATTACCAGAAAGTAGAAAGAAAAGATACAAAGAGAATTATGAATTAACAGAAAAAGCAGCCAACTTTGTAACTGGTTCAAAATATTATTCAGATATATTTGAAGAAGCAACAGAAATATCAAAAAATCCAAAAACAGTTGGAAATATGATTATGTCTGATATTGCAAGAATTCTAAATGAAAGAGAAGAAGAGCCAGAAAATTTAAAATTTACAGGTAAAGAATTAGGTGAGCTTGTAACATTAATAGATAAAGGAACAATAAGCTCTGCAATAGCAAAAAAAGTTTTAGAAGAATTATTTAATGAAGTAAAAATGCCTAGTAAAATAATTGAAGAAAAAGGCTGGGTTCAAATTTCTGATGAGGGTGCTATAAAAGAAATAGTGGTAAAAATATTAGAAGCAAATCCACAATCAGTTTCAGACTATAAAGCAGGAAAAGATAAAGCATTAGGTTTCTTAGTTGGTCAGGCAATGAAGGAAACAAAAGGAAAAGCAAATCCACAATTGTTAAATAAATTATTCTTAGAAGAATTAAGTAAATAAAAAATGAAATTAGAGATATTATTATAGTTTTACTATAATAATATCTCTAATTTTTTCTTAAATTTTCCAATTTTTGAATTTCAAATTATTGACAAAATAATATAAGAAAAAAAATCACATAATAGTAATATAAAATTAAAAGGAGGAAAATTTTAAATGAAAAAAACAATAAGTATAATTACTTTTTTAATGTTAATTACAACATTTATATTTAGTGGAAATAGTTATGCAACATATATAGAAGGCGAAGAAGTTGAATTAGATCCAGAAGTTGATATAAATGTTGAAACAGATAAACAAATAGTAAGACCAGGTGAAAATGTACAAGTTAAAGTTGGTTTTAGCGAGAATTTAGGAACATATACAGTTAAAGTTTCTTATGATGATAATATTTTTGAATATGTATCAGTTGATGGTGGTACAGCAAATGACACAACTGATAAAGTAAACGTAGTTTTTCATGATGAAACAGGAGGCACTAATCCAAGAAATAATATGAGTGTAACATTTAAAGCAAAAGAAAATATAACAACATCTAATCCAACAGAATTTACTATAACAGCAGAAGGGCTAGCAAATGCAGATGTGTCAGTAACATATGATGATATACTAACACCAATAGTAAAAAATGTAACTGTTGAACCAGAATATGTTAATTATAAAATAGAATTAGAACGTATGAAAGATGTTTTTAAAGACAAAGAAAATCCAATGACAATTTCATACTCATCACCAATGGGACGTTACTATGAACATGCTAGGTTAGTTGCAGAAGCAACAACACCAACAGGTGCAACAGTTAAATTATTAGGAACAGATGAAGCAAATTTAGAGCATGATATTATACAAAGTGGCTGGGGAGATGCACAAGGATATAAAATAGGTGGAAAAGATGTAAAACAAGACTTAAAGGTAAGAGGAATATTCAGTGAAGTAGGAACTTATACTATAACATTTAATTTAATAGATAGAGATGATACAGATAAAGCAATTGCAAGTAGTACTTTTTTAATTAATGTTGTAGATGAAGTAACTAATCCTGAACCAACAACACCAGAAACACCATCAGAACCTCAAACACCAACTCAGACACCAGAGGTACAAACACCAGCTACAACAAATACTGAGATACAAAATGTAGCAAAACAACCATCAAAATTACCTAAAACAGGTAGCAATATGTATTTACCAGCTATTATAGTAATAGTTGTATTATCAAGTGCTTATATATATCATAACAAAAAGAATAGATTTTAATTAAAATATTACTTTAGGTTTTTAAATAATATTAAAGTGGTATTTTAAATAAATTATTTATAATAAACTTTATTTTATAATTTTGTTAAATTAAATCGCCTGATATTTATTTAAAAGGCGATTTAATTACATAATAAGGAGTGAACAAGTGAAAAAGAAAATAAAGGGATATAATGTACTAATAATTTTTATAATTTTATTTATTATAATTGTAATTAGCATTGAAGAATGTAAAGAAAAGAATGTAGAGGAAAATAAATCGCAATATCAAGTTAAAAGTTTAAGTAGTATTTACAATGAAGAAAAAGAAGAAAAATTAGAAACACAAGAATATCCTAAACAAGAGATTATAGAAGAATATCAAGGATATAAAGTTTCTGCAAAATTAGAAATACCTAAAATAAAATTAGAAACATACGTATTACAGGAATTTTCAGAAGCTTCATTGAATGTATCTGTTACTAAATTTTGGGGACCAAATCCAAATGAAATAGGAAATTTATGTATTGCAGGTCATAATTTTCAAAGAAAGAATATGTTTCGTAATTTAAAAAAATTAGAAATAGGAGATACTTTTTATATATTAGATAATAGAATTGGAAAAGTGGAATATGAAATTTATGAATTATATAGAGTAACGCCAGAAGATGTAAGTTGTTTATCACAGGAAACAAATCAAAGAAAAGAAGTTACTTTAATAACTTGCACAAATGATTCTAAAAAAAGAATAATTGTAAAGGCTAGAGAAGTTATATAACTATTGTCTCTAAAAGGAAAAAAAAGCTTATATTATATGTTTGTAAAAAGCTTGTCATTTTGCTTATTTAGTTAGCCTCGACAAAATATTCCAAAAATGAAATTAAGGAGAGAGATGAAAAAAATAATTAATATAATTAAATATATTGTTATAGCTATTTTATTTGTATTAATAATAATAGTTTTAGTTCATTATTATAAAGTAAGTGCATCAAGTAAGTTAGAAGGAATTGAGAATTTTCCAAGTAGTTATCAATCATATTTAAAAGAGATACTAAAAAAACATCCAAATTGGAAATTTACTGCATTATATACAAATTTAGACTGGAATTATGTAATAAGTGAGGAAAATATTTTTGGCAAAAATTTAGTTCCTAAAAATTATTCTGATAGATGGAAAAATACTAATCTAGGACAATACAATATAGAAGTTGATAGAGGATGGGTAGATAGTTCAAAACAAGCTATAGAGTATTGTATGGATCCTAGAAATTTTTTAAATGAAGTTCGAATTTTTCAATTTGAAACTTTATCTTATGATACACATACGAATAGTTTGAATGGAATAGAGAAGATATTATATGGAACAGAATTTTATGACAGGAAAGTTTCATATTTAGATAGCTATGGAAATACTATTTCTATGAATGAAAAGTATTCAGATTTAATTTTAAGAGCAGGTCAAACATCAGCTGTTAGTCCATATCATTTAGCTTCACGTATTAAACAAGAAGTAGGTCCATTTTTAAGTCATAACTCAATAAGTGGAACAGTAGATGGATTTAGAGGATTATATAATTTTTATAATATAGGTGCTACAAGTTCAAGTGAGCCTTTAGGAGCTATAAAAAATGGATTACAGTATGCAAAAGATGGAAAAGGAGCAAGTCAAGAAGTTAGAAATAAATATTTAATTCCTTGGAATACAAAAGAAAGAGCAATTATAGGAGGAGCAATATTTATAGGTTCGAGTTATATAAATGTTGGTCAGAATTGTATATATTTGCAAAAATTTGATGTAAATGATGATAGAGGAGGATTATTTTGGCATCAATATATGACTAATGTACTTGCACCATATAGTGAATCAAACAGTATTTATAATGGATATAAGAAGAGTGGATTACTCGATACTTCCATGTCATTTATTATTCCTGTATATGAAAATATGCCAGAAATACCAGAAGAATCTCCTAATATTAATTCAGATGATTTTATACAAGATAACACAAAGGTATATTGTAACAGGACAAATGTTAATATAAGAACAGGACCAAGTACTTCATATGAAATAATTACAACAGTTACAGCTCAAGATAAAATGACAAGAATAAAAAAAGGAAAACAGTCTGGAGATAAATGGGACAAGGTAATTTTGGAAAATGGAATAATAGGATATATTTATCAAGCTTATGTTACAGAAGTTCCACCAGTAAAAATAGAAAAAATTGAATTGTCTATAGAAAATGAAATTATACAAAAAGGAGAAATAGCACCTTTAAAAGTAAGAATATTTCCAGAAGAGGCAAACAATCATAGAATTATATTTAGTTCAAGCAATTTAAAAGTTTCAACAGTCGATAATAATGGTAATATTAGAGGTGTAGGATCAGGAAATGCAACAATAACGGCAAAATCGGAGGAAAATGATATACAAAGTCAAATTAATATAACGGTATATAGTAAAGTAACAGGAATTAGTTTGGATAAAACAGAAATTTATTTACCAATAGGTGATACAATAAAAATAAATGGAAATATTCAGCCAGAAGATGCTGATGAGAAAGAAATTATATATAGTAGTGAAGATGAAAATATAGCAAGTGTAGATAAAGAGGGAATAATTACAGCAAAACAAGAAGGAGAAGTAAATATTATTGCAAGTTCAAAAGAAAATTTAGATATAAAAGCAGTCTGTAAACTAATAATAGTAAGAAAGATGGATGATTCTGAAATTAGTTTTGATAGTCCACTACGTGTAAAGAATTTAGAAATTAGTGGGTTAGATTTTAGTAAAAATACTGTAGAAGATATAAAATTAAAAATTACAACTAATTTAGAATTAGAATTTGTAAATAACAAGGATGAGATACTTCAAGATACAGATTTAGTTGGAACTGGAAGTAAAATACGAGTAAAAGAAAATGGAAAGATATTACGAGAATACCAAGTTATATTGTATGGTGATAACAATGGAGATGGAAAAATTAATGGTATAGATTTATTAGTATTACAACGACACATTTTAGAAATAGAACAAATGAATAGAATATATTTAAAAGCAGCTAACATAAGAAAGACTGCTACTAAAGCAACATCAATAGATTTATTATTAATTCAAAGACATATTTTAGAGATAAAGTTTATTGAGCAGTAAGAAGTTAATTTAATAATTAAAAAATTAATTTGGTGTAAGTAATGTTATTAAAAAATATAAATTTGAATTTATGTAAAGTATTATGTAATTTTATATAATATGAAGGTTTTAACAAACTTAGTGTTATAGATATGAAAGGAAATTTTATAGTGAATAAAAAGATTTATTTAGTAATTATAAATTTTATAATATTTATATTTTATACTTGTATATCATATGGATCTACTTCTAGAATAGTTTATTTGGAAAGCAATAATAAATTTATAGAAAAAGATAAAGAAGTAGAGATTACTGTATATATGAAAGATGTAAAAACAGTTGCATATAATTTGTATCTTTATTTTGATAGTAGTAAATTGGAATATGTATCTGGACCAGAAAATACTAATGTAATAGAAAATTGTGTTATTTCAGTTTGGCATGATAAAGAAGGTGGAAGCTTAGCAAAATCAGAAGAGCTTGGAAAATTTGTATTTAAAGCTAAAGAAGATGGAATAGCTTTGTTCAATATAGAAGGAGAATTTTATAATATAAATGAAGAATTAATTGAAATAGAATTTGAAGAATTACAAATTAAAATAGGAGAAGTACAAAATACTAATTTTAAAGAAGATGCATATGAAGAGAATTCTGATATTGATGTAGGAAAAGAGAATTTTTATAGTGATCTAAGGACAACGAATCAAGAAAATAATTTAATAGAAGAATTTGAAGGAACCAGTAATGTTTCAGATACAGAAAATTCAAATTTAGAAGTATTGGCATTAGAAAATACTTTATTGTATCCACCATTTGAGGCTAATATAACAGAGTATAATGCTGAAATTTCTGAACAAAGTAATATTTTAAATATTTTTGCAGTACCAGAAAATGAAAATGCAAGGTTAGAGATATTAGGAAATCAAGACTTGAAAGAAGGTAATAATTCAATTAAAGTTATTGTAACAGCACAAGATGGAATAACAAAAAAAGAATATAAAATCAATGTATATAAGAGAAACAATGATGAAGAAATAGAATATCAAGAAAATCAAGAAATCAATAAACAAAAGTTAGAAGAAATTTATAAAGCAGAAAAAGTTAATTTACAGTTGGAAAATTTTGAAGATAAAGATTTAATTGATGTAAAAAATAAAAAAAGTAAAGAGTTTAATTTAATTTTTTTATTATTAATCATTCTAAGTGTAGTTATAGTAGGAATAAGTATTTACAAAACAAAGAAAAAATATAGAAAGTAAATAGATAATATGTTATAGTTTAATTAAATTTATATAAAAAATTTATATAAATTTAATTCTAAGTTTTATTTAATAGAAGAATTTAAGTGATAAAAATATAAAATCTATTAAAATGGAACTGCTGAAAATATGGAGCAATATATGAAACGAGTAATTATTATAGGAGGAAATGGAAGTGGAAAAACTACGTTTTCTTTAGAACTTGCAAAATATCTTAAATTGCCTTTAATTCACTTAGATAGAATATATTGGAAAGGCAATTGGGAACATTTATCAAATGAAGAATTTGATAGTGCTATTATGAATGAATTAATAAAATCAGAATGGATAATTGATGGTAATTATAAAAGAACAGTTGAAAAAAGATTACAATATTGTGATACAGTATTTTATTTTGATTTTTCAAGCTTAGCATGCTTATATGGATCAATTACAAGAACAATAAAAAATTATGGAAAAAAGCGTTTTGATATGGGAGGTAATTGTAAAGATAAGTTTGATTTAGAATTTTATCGAAATATAATTTTATTTAATAAAAAATATAGAAAACATTATTATGAAATGCTAGAAAATTGTAAAGATAAGGAAATTATTATTTTTAAAAACAGAAAGCAAGTAGAAGATTATTTAAAAAAATTAAATGAGAATTAAGTTTAGAATAAAAAGATTGCCAAAATAAAAAACTTTATTTTTGTGTAAATTTATGATAAAATAAATAACGTAATTATACCTAGGTAAAAGGAGAAAAAATTATGGAAATTAAAGATGTAGAAACTGAAATTGAAAAAATAAAAGAAAGAAACAAAAAGGTAGAAGCTGATAAAGCATGGGAAACAAGTTTCATTAGAAAAATATGTATTTGCATATTAACTTATATAGTAGTTGTAGTATATTCTATACTAATAAAAAATATCACAAATATATGGTTAAGTTCATTAGTTCCAGTAATTGGTTTTACACTATCAACATTATCATTAAAAATAGTTAGAAATATTTGGGAAAAAAATAAGTAAAATTATTTAATTAAATTGATTATTTTAGAAATATAAAATCCACAAATTATTAGTAATATGTGGATTTTTATTTTATATTTAATTAGTTGGTAATACTGTTGTGCTACTAGCACCTTTACCTACTATATTTGACATCAAACTATTCCATGTTAAATTTCCAATTATTCCATCTCCCTGCAAACCATTTTTATTTTGATATGAAATAACAGAACTATTTGTACGTGTTCCAAATACTCCATCTAATCCACCAGTATCATATCCAAGTGTTGTAAGTGCATCTTGTGCTATACATACATATACTCCTCTGCTTCCAGTTCTTATTTGTGGATATCCTGATGCCACTTGTCTTTCATCAAAATGAACCCATCTAGGTGTCAAATTTGCTGGTTCTACATAATTCCATATGCCTGAACTAATTGCTAAATTTCTCATTGCATTTCTTCCTGCTGCATCTAAATTTTGTCCTACATCAAATGCTAAACCTGCATAATGTTGTGAAAGATTGGAATGTCCACCTTCCCATGGTCTTTTAAATGCATAACCAACATAAATTGGTCTGCCATATATATATCTAAAACTATTCCAAGCTTCCATTGCTCTTCTATCAGTCCATAATAATCCTGATTTACTTGAACCTCTAAATTCTTTAACTGTTAGAGTAGAATTTGTATTATATGGCATTCTTTGATTTTCGCCACGATAATATGTTTCCATACGGTTAGTATTATTATTGTAAACAAGTATTTTTGCCATAAAAAACTCCTTTCATAGTATTCTATTTATATATTATGAAATAAGTTTTTATATTGTACAAAATATATTAAATTAATCTATTTATAAAACAAGAAATCCACATATTATTAATAATTTGTGGATTTCTTGTATATATTTTAAATCATATTACATTTTTTAATATTTTAATTTCTTTCAATAATAATATCTGCAACATTTAAAGTTTTATAATTTAGAATATTATCTAAAATAACTTTTGCGACTTCTTCAGGATTCATAAAGGAATTAGATTTTTCTTCTGATACATAATTTCTATTATTATTCCAAAATTCTGTATTCATTCCTCCAGGATAAACACCAATTATTTTTACGCTTGTTCCTTTATAAGCTGCTTTTAAACTTTCTGTATAACCTCTTTCACCCCATTTTGTAGCACAGTATAATGCTTCATTTTTATTTCCTTTTAATGCTGCTGAAGACATTATATTTATAATCTTCAAATTTTGTTCTTTTGTTACTTTCAAAGTTTCTGTTGAACATAAAATCATTCCTTTTAATCCTGCTAAAGAAATATCAATATCTTCATTATTATATTCTATTGGCATTTTAAAGCAAGCTTTCTCAGCACAATTAATTAGATATGATATTTTTCCTAATTTAGATATTTCCTTAATAGAATTGCTTACAAAATCTGAATTACTAATATCTCCGATAAAACTTTTATAATTAGATTTAAATTCACAATCTAATTTTTCACATTTTTGTTTATTTCTTGATAGGTTGCAAACATATAATCCTTTATTGATAGCTTGTTTTACAATTTCTAATCCTAGACCGCTACTGCCACCAGTTATAATTAATATATTTTTTTCCATAACTTCCTCCTAATAAATGCAGAATTTGGAACAAGAACAAATATGTGGACGATTTGGTAAAGTTTTGTCTTTTGCGTATTAAATATCGTCCGCTTTTATTATTTAATAGGAAAGTTCTCTACATTTCCTATTAAATATTATATACTTTTTTAAAATTCAAAATATAAATAATATTATCATAATTTTGTATAATAGTAAAGTTGTGCTGATTTTTTATTATATTATTTGTATAAGTTAATTTTTGGGATTTTTTAGTTATAGAGTTTCAGTAATGGAAAATGCAAAAATGGAAACATCAATAATAATTATTAAATTATTATTTGTTCAAATTTAAGCTAAATTTATAAAAAAATATTAAAAATTATTGAACAGTATTGCAAAATTAGAAAAGTATTTATGTGTTGTTTACAAGTTTGTTGAAAAATAGATATTTTTTATGATAATATATTTTTGAATTAAGTGTAAAAAATAATTAATATAAATATGCATTATAAAAATATAGTATTAAAAATAAGAAAATTGAATATGAATAGATTTTAAGCAAAGAGAATAATAATTAAAAAAGGTATAAAGTTGAATTTATATAAAATTAATAATTAGTAATTCGGGAGGAGAGATATATTATGAACTTAAAAAATAAAGTAGCAGTTGTAACTGGTGGAAGTAATGGAATTGGCGAAGCAATTGCAGATAAATTAAAAGAATTGGGTGCTAATGTCATTATATTTGATATTAAAAAACCTAAAAATACATTTGAGTATTATAAAGTAAATATAACTAAAGATGATGAAATAAAAAAGGCTGTTAATTCATTAGATAAAGTAGATATATTAGTTAATAATGCAGGAATATATTTTGAAAAATATATAGAAGAAACAACTGATGAAGATATAGATACTATGGTTGATATAAATATAAAAGGAACATTTAAAGTAACAAGAAATTTAATCGATAAATTAAAAAAGAATAAAGGTTGCATTATAAATATTGCTTCTTGTTTAGGATTAGTTCCAGAATTAACATCACCGTTATATTGTACAACAAAAGCAGGGATTGTAATGTTTACTAAATGTTTAGCACAAGAATATGCAGATTTAGGAGTTAGAGTTAATTGCGTTTTGCCAGGACCTATTTTAACAGAATTATTAGAGATAAGTTTTAAAACTGAAGAACAAAAGAAAAAATGTGCGAATAGAATTCCAATCAAAAGAATAGGAAATCCAAGTGAAGTTGCAAATGTAGTTGCTTTTTTAAGTAGTGATGAAGCTTCATATGTAACAGGAGGAATTTATACAGTAGATGGAGGAGTTTCTACATCTAGTATTTATTCTAAATAGTTATTATAGCAGTAGGAAGATACAAATTATATTAATGCAAAAGAACCTATAGGTAGAGTGCCAAAACTTAGTAGAAGATACAATAAAAGTTATAATATTTTATGAATAATAGTTATTATTAAAAATATCATTTAATATGAAAATATTTATATTTAATAAGAAAAAGATATCTATTATTAATTTTATAGTATTTGTAATTATTATAATTACAGTATATTACATCTTTAGAGATACTAAAGCATTTGCAGTAGAGCTAAATTATAATGCAATAGTTTCTAGTGATTTTAAAGATAGAATTGAAAATCTTATTTCTGAAAAAGAAAAAATTGCATATTTAACTTTTGATGATGGACCAAATAAATCAGTTACACCAGAAATTTTAGATATTTTGAAAAAAGAAGATGTTAAAGCAACATTTTTTGTAATTGGAAAACACGTAGAAGAGTATCCAGAGATTATAAAAAGAGAATATGAAGAGGGACATTATATAGCAAATCATGGGTATAGCCATAATAATAAAATTCTTTACCAAAATGAAGAAAGTTTTATAGATGAAGTGAAAAAAACAGATGAAGCAATAGGCAAAGCGATTGGTAAAGATGATTATTGCTCATATATTTTTAGATTTCCTAATGGATATAAGTCGAAAAAAAATAAGAGCGAAAAAGAAAGAGCAGCAGAACTTTTGGAAGAATTGAATTACACATATATTGATTGGAATTGCTTAAATAATGATTCTATGAAAAAATATAATAATAAGCAATTGTTAGATAATTTAAAAAAGTCTGCAAAAGGCAAAGATACATTAGTAATATTAATGCATGATACAAAAGATGTTAGTAATAGTTCATTAGTATTAGAAGACTCAATCAAATATTTAAAAGAACAAGGATATAGTTTTCAAAACTTTTATGATTTAATGAAAGACTCGTAATTAATTGATAATTACGGGTTTTTATGCTATTATGAATTAGTGTTGTAAATTTTTAATTTTACTAAAATTTACATATAATGATTATTTTATAAAAAAATAATTATATTAAAAACTGAATAAATTAAGAGTCTTAGTTGATATTAATAATGTAAAAATTTACAATTTAGATACAATTTTACTTTATAATAAAATGGGGTGAAAGTAATGAATAAAATTTTAATTGTAGAAGATGAAATTGCAATTAGTGATTTAATTAAAATAGGACTAGAATCTCGGAGGATATAAATGTGAAGTGGCATATGATGGGGAAGTTGCAGCAGATTTAATAGAACAAAAAGAATATGATTTAATTTTACTTGATGTAATGCTTCCAAAAGTAGATGGATATGAACTTTTAGATTATATAAAACAAACTGCAAAAGTACCAATTATTTTTCTTACAGCAAAAGGTCAAGTAAAAGATAAAGTCAAAGGATTAAAAAGTGGAGCTGATGATTATATAACTAAACCTTTTGAAATGGAAGAACTAATAGCGAGAGTACAAGCAGTACTAAGAAGATATAATAAATTGGAGGATACTATAAATGTTGATAATATTACAATAAATGTGGTAGCAAGAAGTGTAAAAAAAGGTGATGAAAAAATTGATTTAACTCCAAAAGAATTTGATTTACTTATGTTATTAGTACAAAATAAAAATACAGCATTATATAGAGAAATTATATTTGAAAAAGTGTGGGGGGAAGAACTAGAGTTTGAAACACGAACACTAGATTTGCATATTCAAAGATTAAGAAAAAAACTACATTGGAAAGATAAAATAAAAACAGTATATAAAATAGGATATATGCTAGAGATTTAGAAGTATTAATTAAAATTATAAAGAAATTTATTTTAAATTATCAATATATATTTTTTTATTAGTATTTTAAATTTGCATGAAAGGAAAATTACATGAAATTTTGGATTAAGTTAATGCTTGGAATAGTTATAATTATATCTATTATATTGTCAGCTAGTAGATATATCATAGTAAGAAAAAATTTTGTGAATTCATTAGAAAATAGCATTCAGCAAAATGCCAGTAAACATAAGCTTGAAAGATACTATTTAGATAGTAATATTGTAAGTAAAATAGAGCAAGGTGAAGAATTTACAGAAGAGCATTTATATGAATATATAAGTTCATTAACAGATTACATGAATAATGATATGGAAAGCGTTGAAATATATTCAGAAGATAAAGTAAAAATAATTTCTTCTTTTTTTAAATCGCATAAATTGAAATTAGATAATATAGATGATTTATTAGATAAAGAAGTTGATAAATATATTATAAGAGAAATTGAAGATGAAAATTATATGATATTTTGCTCATATTATACTGTAAGTAATGTTAGTTTGTATATTGTAAATATTTATGATATTACATCAATTTATGAAGAAAGAGAAAGGCAATTAAAAGAAGTTATGTATACAGACATTATTGTTTTGGCGATATCTTCAATTGTTGTAGCTATTTTCTCAAGATTTTTAACAAAACCTATTGAAGAATTAAATAATGTAACAAAAAAGATTTCATCAGGGAAATTTAATGAAAGAGTAGATGTTAAAAGTAATGGTGAAATTGGTGAATTAGCAGATAGTTTTAATAAAATGGCAGAAGAAATTGAAAATAAGATTAATCATCTAAATTTATCAATTAAGCAAAAAGATGATTTTATATCAGGATTTTCACATGAGATAAAAACTCCAATGACAGCAATAATTGGATATTCAGATTTACTTAGATTAAAAAATTGTGATGATGATGTTAGAATTCCAGCTCTAAATTACATCTATTCAGAATCTAAAAGATTAGAAGAACTTTCTTATAAATTACTATCTTTAATGGAATTATCAGAAGATAAAATAGAATTAAAAGAAGTTAAAATAAAAGATTATTTGCAGAAGATTTGCAAAAAAATAGTTTTAGAAGATGTAGAATTAAAAGTAGATTTAGAAGAGGCGACTGTAAAAATTGATGAAAAGCTGTTAGAAGTTGTTATAAGAAATTTAGTTCAAAATGCAAAAAAAGCAGAACCAAAAGATAGATCTGTATATTTAGTTGGAAATAATAAAGAAAATAAATATATAATTTCTATAATAGATAATGGTATTGGAATTCCAAAAGAACATATTGAAAGAGTAACAGAAGACTTTTATATGGTAGATAAATCTCGTAGTAGAAAAAATGGAGGAACAGGAATAGGGCTTTCATTGTGTAAAAAGATTTTAGAATTTCATAATTCTAAAATTAATATCGAAAGTCAAGAAAGTATTGGAACAAGAGTATATTTTGAATTGGAGGTAATAGGTTAATGATAAAGAAAATGTTACTATTTTTAATTGTTATTCTAATAATTGTTTTTTCTTTTGTAATGCCTGAACTATTCCTTCATGTAGAAGATTTATCACGTGAAAATGAAATATTTACAAGACCCAAAAAAGAAACTAAAAAAATAGATGTTCAAGCAGAGAAAATATATTTAGTTATGTTTATTCATAATATATATCAAATTAAAGATGAAAAGGTTTATTATGATTATGGGGATAGCAAAAAAGCAGTTATGTATGCAAATGTAATAACAGAAGCACTAAAAACTACAGCACCGACAGAAGAATTTAAAAATGAAGTGTCAAAATTAATTTCCAATGAAATAATAAAAGAAATAAATTTTGATGAATATTTACACTATACGGAAGTAAAAAATATATTTTCGCCAGAATATACAGTTATAACTTGTAATATGATAAAAGAAAATGGAGAATGGATAGGAATTTGTGTTGAAGAAAAAACTGGAAAGATTATTAATGTAGATTTTCCAAAAAGTTTTCTTAAAACTGATGTTGAAATAGAAAAACAACTTAGAAATTATGCAAAATATTTAGATTTAGATATAATAGATGATTGGAAATTTGAAAATAATATTTTAAAATCAGAAAAATCACAATTGTCTATTATTTTAGTAGAAAAAGGAGAATCATGCATGCTTACTATTGCTCCAATAGAAACATATGAAGAGTATGTTAAAGTAGATGAGGTAATTAAACGTGAATATGAAATTGTTGAAAGTGAGAAAAAAAATATAAAAAACTAGATACAATTTAGATACAATAAAAGTACAATTTTGATACAACCTTAATACAATTTAGATACCCACGAGTGCTATATTAAATATAGCACTTTTAGTTTGTTATTGACATAACAAACTAAAAAACTCTTAAATGAGAAAAAAAGTGGAGGTATTTATGGATTTTATTGCAAATGAAGGTAAGCAAGTGGAGATTGAAGTTAATGGAAAAATATATTTAAGGCATGCTATAAAAACAAGATTTGTACAGCAAGGAGATGATTATATAAAACTTTTTGAAGAATATGTTAGCCCAATATATGAAAAAGGTGATATAATATCAAGTAGTGAAAAAATAATTGCATTATGCCAAAATAGAGTTGTAAAAAGAGAAAACTTAAAAATTGGATTTTGGGCTAAATTTCTATCAAAATTTGCATGTCAAAAAAATAGAGGTGGATATGGGGTAGGAATGCCTATAAATATGCAATATGCTATTAATAAGGCAGGTCTTATAAAAGTATTATTTGCAAGTATAGTAAGCGGAATTACAAAATTAGTTGGGATAAAAGGTGTTTTTTATAAAATAGTAGGACAAGAAGTAACAGGGTTAGACGGATTTTATGATGGGGCTTGGGACGAATATCGAGATATAGGAATAGAAATACCAGAAAATCCAACTAAAGTGTGTAATGAAATAAAAGAAAAATTAGGAATTAGCATGATGATAGTTGATTCAAATGATTTCGGAAGAGAGATTTTAGGAAAATCAGATGATATTATCTTAAGTGAAGAAGAATTAAAAGGATTAATAAAAGATAATCCAGCGGGTCAAGGAAAGCAGCAAACTCCACTTATATTAATTAGAAAAAAGTGAAATGAATGTTAAGGATATTTTAAAATTTGTATTTATTAATATTTTATTTGCGGGCATTTAGAGTATTCAATTTTATATGTTATTACAAAAATTTTATCTGCACAGAAATTATTAAGATGTAATCTAAAAATTTATTATTCAAATTTTAATAACGTTCTTATTTTTAGTAACTTTTTGAGAATATACGGTAATATATAAGTAGAGGGAGAAAGTGAAAATATGAGGAAAAGTGTATTATTTGTTACTAAATTTCTACTCATTATAATTGTAATATATATTGTAGGGAGAATAGTAATTGTTAATAAGACAGTAAAAACTAATACTAATACTCAAAATTTAATATCAAATATTGAAGAACATTCGATAGAGAATATTTCGAATGATATTAATTATGAAAGTGTGAACATTAGTAATAGTGAAAACTATAATAATATTATAAAAGATCAAAATAATAGTGATATAGATATTGCAAATACAGATAAAGTAGATATAACTGATTGGAAATTAACTTTAGTAAATTATGAAAATATACTTCCAAGTGATTTTAATATAGAACTTGCAAATATTGATAGAAGTAGAAAATTTGATGTAAGAGCTATAGACGAATTAAAGAAGATGTTAAAAGATATGAAAAAAGATGGGATTGAGAATGTATGGGTTCAATCTTCTTATAGAGATATTAAATACCAAGAAAATATTTTTAATAAGAAAGTTAATAAATATATAGAAGAAGGAAAAACAAGAGAAGAAGCAGAGAGACTTACTTTAAAAACAATAAATAAACCAGGGACAAGTGAGCATAATTTAGGACTAGCTGTAGATTTTAATTATGTGGATTATAGTTTTGATACTACAAAGGGGTTTAAATGGTTAAAAGAAAATGCAGAAAATTACGGTTTTATATTAAGGTATCCTAAGGAAAAAGAAGATATAACTAAAATTGATTATGAACCATGGCATTGGAGATATGTTGGAGTAGAGAATGCAAAAAAAATTAATCAACTTGGAATGTGTTTAGAAGAGTACATAGAGTATAATAAATAATTTTAATAGGTTATTTTATTGAAATATGCATGAAAAATGAATTTTGATAAAATAACTTTTTATTTTTATATTGACACAGACAAATGTATGTGTAATAATATAGACAGACAATTGTCAATAATGTTTACTTGTTGTTGTAATTTTGAAAAATTTTTGAATTGCCTTCAAGTGAATCAAATATAGGAGGTACCAATGGAAGAAATAATGAAAAGCTTACCAGATTCAGAATTAAAAGTAATGAAAATAATTTGGAATAATAACAGAAAGATGTCTACGGGAGAAATTGATACAGAATTAAAAGCAGAAGTAGAATGGAAATTATCTACTTTGCAAGTAATTTTATCAAGATTAACAGAAAAAGGATTTTTAAAAAATGAAAAAATAGGAAGAATTAATTACTATTATTCTGTTGTAGATTCTTCAAAATACACTAAAAATGAAACAAAAAACTTTATAAAGAAAATGTATAATAATTCAAGCAAAAAATTAATAGCATCACTTATAGAAGGTGATGATACATTAACAGATGAAGATATAGAAGAATTAAAAAATATTTTAAATAGGAGTAAATAAATGTTAGGAAAAATATTTTATAATGTAATTATTTTCGGAAGCATTATTAGTATTTGTATATATCCATTATTAGTATTTTTAAGTAAAAATAAGTATAAATATAATTTTAAAAGTCTTTACAAAATTTTTATATTTATTTTAATAATATTGATTTTGCCAATTAATATTATTAATTTTTCTAATATAAAAAATATTTCTAAAAAAGAGACAAAAGAACTAGAAAAAATTGTATTTGAAGAACCAGAAATTAAATTTGAGAATGAAAATACAATAATAGAAATTGATGATAGTATTAATATAAAAAACGATATATTTTTTAATATTTCAAGAGTACTACCATATGTTTGGAGTACTATAGCATTAGTTTTATTAGGATATAATTTACTGAATTATTTAATATTTTTATTTAATCAAAAAAGACATTATATTTCAAATCACAATATTAATATTGATAAAATAATGGAAAATTTATGCAGTCAAATGAGTATAAAAAATGTTTCTTATAGAATATCAGAAAATATACAAACACCTATGACTATAGGAATACTTAATAAAAAAATAATTCTTTCAAAAGAAATATTAGAAAATAAAGAATATGAACTTATTTTAAAACATGAGCTATTTCATATAAAAAACAAAGATATAGAATATAAATTTTTATTACTTGTTTTAAATTGTGTATATTGGTTTAATCCTATAATTTATATGTTTACAAATCAGATAGACGAAATTTTAGAGTTAAATTGTGATGAATATGTATTACAAGGAAAAGAGCAAGCTTGCAGAATTGAATATGCAGAAATTTTGTTAAATCAAATTGAAAAAAGTAGAGGAAAACAATATAAATTTTCAATGAGTTTTGCAAATAGAAAGGAAAATATAATGAAAAGATTTTCTAATATAGTAGATAAATCTAATAAAAAAAGTGTTATTAGTATAGGAATAGTGTTAATAGCATTATTAGTAATATCAGTTTCATTAATGATATGTATACCAAATATAAATTTTGCTTTAGTTGAAAGCGATAATGCATCAGATACTAGTATAGCTAATAGTAGTTTAGAAGAAAATACAATATTATTAGAAGAAATGAAAGAAAAAAGAGAGGAATACTTAAACTCAATAAGTAGTGAAGGAGTTAATGAAACAAACACAGATACGGATAAAGTTACAAATAGTAATGAAGATACAGTAAAAGAAGATGTGAATAATAATGTAAATACAGTAAAAGAAAATGTAAATAGTGACAAAAATATAGTAAAAGATGGAACAGAAATTAAATTAGTGGAAAAAAATGAACAAAGTGAAAGTACTATTAATAAATCAAGTGTAACAAATCAGAAAGATCCAATTTTGGTAGAGGATTCTAAGTATACTGAAGATGTAAATATAGTTTTGGAAAAACCAATAAAAGAAAATTACAGCGTAACAAGTAGATTTGGAATAGATAATTCAAGAAGTCATACAGGGATAGACTTAGCAGCTATAAAAGGAACTGATATATTAGCATGTGCACCAGGAGTAGTAGTTCTTTCAGAATATAAAGGTTCATATGGATATTTAGTAATCATAGATCATGGAAATGACTTACAAACATATTATGCACATTGTAGTGAATTATGTGTTAATAAAGGACAAAGAGTAAATGTAGGGGATATAATTGCAAAAGTAGGAGCAACTGGAAATACAACAGGACCACAACTACATTTAGAAGTAAGAGAAGCAGGAAATGCGAAAAACCCAGAAAATTATATTGATTTTTAATAAAATAGTGATATTAGAGGTAATCTTTTTTGAAAAAATATGAAAACAGACGAAATGTCATAGGAAAATTAATATAACTCAAATAAGATATTATTAAATTTTTAAATGTATTCAATGAAAGTAAACATTTCATTGAATACATTTTTTATACAATAGGAAAGTGATGCTTTTCTATTGTATAAAAGCTTTGCTAAAATTATGCACACGATTTTAATTTGTAAAAAAATGTACTTTTACAAAAAAACTTAAAATACGACAAAAAACTATTTTTTCCATGTAACTTTTTCAAAAAATAAAGTAATATATAAATAGATATACTAAATTCATGATATAGAATTATTAAAAAGATTAAAATGAAAACTTTAGTTTAAGTTTTAAAATAAGTTTCCAAAATTAAAATAGTAAATTTAAAATTGAAAGTTAAAATAAAAAAATGTAAAAAAATTGAAACTTTTTGACGATTTAATTGTATCTATAATATAAGAGTATTTTAGGAGGAAGATATATTGTCTAGACGAGAGAAAATCAGATTAGAAGCACAAATGACAAAAAAGAAAAAAATAAGATTTGGAAGAGTATTTATAATATTATTAATAATTATTATTGCAATATTAACATGTAAATATAATTTAATATCAAAAGCTATACTTATTATTAACCCAATAATAATAGATAGTATAGAAATTAGTACAGAAAAAACAGAAATAGAATTAGGAGAAAGTATAAATATTGAAAAGAAAATTTATCCAGAGGATTTTTCAAAAAGTGAACTTGAATGGCATAGTACTAATAGTGATATATTAGAAGTTACTGATGGAAAAGTTATTGGAAAATCAGTAGGAAAAGCAAGTATTTATTTAAGTGATGGAGAAATTAAAAGTAATGAATTAGAAATAGAATGTTTAGTAAGTATGCAAGAAGTAGTTATTGGAAACTTAGTATCTGAGTTACGTTTAGGTGATATATATACTTTAGAGATATCAGTATTTCCAGAAAATACCACATATAAAGAATTAACTTATGAATCAAGTAATACAGATATAATAACAGTAAATGATAATGGAAGTTTGATTGCAAATGCTATTGGAGTAAGTACTATTACAATAAAAGATTATAAAGAAAATGTTTTACAAAGTTTTGACATAGAAGTAAAAAAGATTCCAGTAGAAAGTATAACATTAGATGATAAAGAGGTTACTTTAGGAAAAGGACAAACTTATATAATCAATTCAAAAGTAAGTCCACTAGAAGCAACATATACTGATGTTGAATGGAAAACATCAAATAAAGATGTCGTAAAAATAGAAAATAGACAAATTACTGCTGTAGGAACTGGAACGGCAACGATAACAGCAGTTACAGACCAAGGAGATAAAAAGGCAACATGTACTATAAAAGTAACAGATAATACTCCAAATAATGCAAAGAAATATGCAAATGGAAAATACAATATAAGAACAGGAGCAAGTACAGATTATAAAATTTTAGCAACAACTAGTAAGTATGAAGAAATAGAAATGTTGCAAGATTCAAAAAATGGGTGGAAAAAAGTTAGAAATTCTAAAGGTGTTGTAGGCTATACATTAATAAAATCCAATTATTATTTAGATGAAAAACCAGTAGAAAATGTAAGTAATGATTCAGGAACAAATCCAGAAGATATAGTCACAAGTTATCATATAACAGGTGTTCCATACTTAAATCAAATTTCACTAGGATATCCAACAGGATGTGAAGCAGTATCAGCTGCAATGGTTTTAAAATATAAAGGATATAAAGTATCAGCACAAAATATAATAGATAATACAAAAACAGGAAGTAAAAAGTATCAAGGATCAGATGGTGCATGGTATGGAGCAAATCCTTTTGAAGAATTTGTTGGACATCCATCAAAAGGGCTAGGTAAAGGATCTTATGGAGTATTTGCAAAACCAATAGCTACTGCTATGAATACTTATGCAGGAGGAAAAGTTAAGAATATATCAGGATGTTCAGAAAACGATTTATTTGCATATGTAAGTAAAGGTAATCCAGTAGTTGTATGGTGTGTAAAAAATGCAGGTAATTTAAAAGAAGGTGTAACATGGAAATATGAAGATGGAAGTGGGAATTTTCAAGAGTTAGTTGGTGAACATTGTGCAGTTTTAATAGGATATGATGAAAATTATGTGTATTTGAATGATCCATCAGCAGGGGAAAATGTAAAACAAAGTAAATCAAAATTTATTTTAAACTGGAAGAAATTATATTCGCAGGCTATTGTTGTGCAATAAAAATGTAGAATATAGCTTAGAATGAAATTGTGTTAATAAGTACAGTATATTTATAATAAATGGTAAAATGAAAGCAGATTTAAAAATGAAATGATAAGATAAAAATAGATACAAAAAGTATTTACATTTATCTTATTACTTCACTTAAAAAATCTGCTTTTATTTTATATATGGATAAGGTTCTAAAAATATTTCACTATATGAAAAGTTAAGAATAATACTTTTTAAAAAATTATATTTTATAAAAAAATTAGTATTTGTACATTTTTTAGCTACGTGAAGTGGAGCAAGCTACAGATAAATTATGCAAACGAAGAAATTTAAATTTTTTGAAACTTTTTTAGTTTTTTTTATGATTATATAGTAAAGGAGGAAATAAAATTATGAGTACTCAAATTGAAGAAAAAAATTTTGAAAAAATATATAGAGAAACTTATAATAGTGTACTTAAATATATTACTATTAAATGCAATAAAATAGAAGATATTAATGATATCTTACAAGATACATATGTAGAATTATTAAATATTTTAAAAAGAAAAAAATGTTTAGAATTGGAAAATGTAAATGGTTATATATTTGGAGTAGCAAACAATGTAATAAAAAGACATTACTGTAAAAAGAAGAATATAATTGAATACAAATTAAAAGATGATGAAGAAATAGAAGTTGAAGATAAATTTGATTTAGAACAAGATTTTATTACAAAAGAAAATGTACAAGCTGTTTGGAATTATATTAAAAGTAAAGATTTAATCACAGCAAAAATATTTTATTTATATTTTTCATTAGATATAAAAATAAATGATATAGCAAGAGAATTAAATATTAATGAATCAAGTGTAAAAAACAAAATTTATAGAACCTTAAAACAGGCAAAAGAATATTTAGGAAGGGATGTGTAAATTATGAAAAATGAAATATTAAGAGAATATCTAAAAAGTCAAAACAATATAGAAGAAAATTATAAAGTAATTTTAGAAAAATCAAAAAGAAAAAATAGTAAATTTAGAAGAATAGCAGATATTGTAGCAGTAGTGTTAGTAATAATGTTATTAGGAACAGTGTCAAATAGAATTTATGCGAAAAGACAATGGGATATTAAATTTGAAGAATATCAAAATAGAGAATATGAATTTCAAACAGTAGGAATTGCAGAATCTAATGAAAATGGATATACTGAAAAAATAGACATGGATTATGTTTTTCAAAATGATATAGGTGTTAAGATTAATTCGGTAATGATAACAGATGATTATTTTGAAACGTATATAGATTTTAAATTTCCAGAAAATATGGAAGTTTCTTATAAAGATTTTTGCTTTGGGTATGCAGTATATGATAATGAAAATAATGCATATGGATATCAAGAAAGAAGTAGAAGAGCCAATACTAAAGAAAACTATAAATATGACTCTGATTATATAAAATGTTTATTAAAAGAAATAAATGCAAAATATGTAAAAAAAGAAGGAATATGGTCTGCACATTTGGATAAATTTTCAAGTGTTGGACCTGTTAGTTCAAGTGATAGAAATATAATATCAAAAATATCAATGGATTCGGAAAAAGGATTTCCAAGAAGTAAAAAATTATATATTAGAATATTTGATTTAGGTATGTCAATGATGGACTATAAAGAGCAAGATGGAAAAATTAAAGTATTAGATAGAGAAGATGTTACATTATCTGGAGAAGCAGAGTGGATTTTTGAGATAAATATTCCAGAAAGAATATATAATAGAGAAACAATAAATTTATGTTTAAAAGATAATATACCTGGTTTAGAAGTTGAAAAAATAACTGTAACAGAATCTAAACTTTTAATTAAAGGAAAAATGGATTTTAGTGAATTATTAGCGGAAAATATTGATTTACGAGAAGCTGATATACTTTTACATGAAAAAATTAATATAACTGATAATGAAGGAAATATATATTATAATCTTGCAAATGCTAGCTTTGGAAATAATTTTTATTTTGGATTTGATATTAATAAGGAAATGTTAGAAGAAAAACAATTATTTTTAAATGTGAAAATAGATGGAAAAATATATACAGAAGAATTAATTAAATAAGAACTTAATAAGGTATGAGGCTTAGACATGGGGACGTTGTTGTCTAGATTATTTAAAATCTAAACAACAACAACGTCCCCATGTCTAATAATATATTGATAACAAATTATAAATTAGAATATTTTAATAATATAAAATATAATTATTTATAAAAATGTGGACGATTTAGTAGTTTAATACTAAATATCGTCCATTTTTGTTTTACGAATAATATATTAAAAATAAAATAATAAAAAAGTCTTGATTAAAAAGAAAAATATGATATAATAAATAAGAAATTAGGAATAATTCCTAATTTACAGGAGATTTTTATGAAGAATTATTCAAGACAAAGGGAAGAGATTATAAAAGTAATAGAGAGTCTATATTCTCATCCAACTGCAGAAGAGATTTATATGATAGTTAAAGCTAAAGATCCATCTGTTAGTAGGAGTACAGTATATAGAAATCTTGGACTTTTAGCCCAAAACAATATAATCAATAAGATAACAATGCTAGACAGACCAGATAGGTATGATTATATAAGAAAAGAAAAACAAGACCATAATCATGCTATTTGTATAAAATGTGGAAAAGTTTTTGATTTTGAATATGATTTTGAATATGAAAAATTGAAAAAGATTATTTCCGAACAAACAGGAGTAGAAATCTCTAAAAAAGGAATCGCAATTGAAGGAATTTGTGATTCATGTAAAAATAAATAAATTAGGAGGAATTAGAAATGCCAGAATTAAAAGGAACAAAAACAGAAAAAAATTTGATGGATGCTTTTGCAGGAGAATCACAAGCAAGAAATAAATATACTTATTTTGCAAGCAAAGCCAAAGCAGAAGGGTATGAACAAATCGCAGCTATATTTTTAGAAACAGCTGATAATGAAAAAGAACATGCAAAAATGTGGTTCAAATTATTAAATGGTGGAGACGTTCCTACAACAACTGAAAATTTAAAAGCAGCAGCTGAAGGAGAGAACTTCGAATGGACAGATATGTATGAAAGAATGGCTAAAGAAGCTAAAGAAGAAGGATTTGATAGAATAGCTTATTTATTTGAAGCTGTTGGAAAAATTGAAAAAGAGCATGAAGAAAGATATAAAAAATTATTAGAAAATGTTGAAGGTGATTTAGTATTTAGTAAAGATGGAGACAAAATTTGGAAATGTAGAAATTGTGGACATATCTGTATAGGAAAACAAGCTCCAGAAGTTTGCCCAGTATGTAGTCATCCAAAAGCATTTTTTGAAATAAAAGCTGAAAATTATTAATAATAAAAAAATATTATAAAAATAAAGTATATCTAAACAGTATAAAAGCTTAGATGTACTTTATTTTTATATATGATGAAGATGTATTGTTTATTATTGTAAAATAATCAATACTTATTTTAATAATATAGATAAAAATATGTATTTAACAATTCAAATAATTTTCAAAAAAAATACCACAAATTACTGAAAAAACTCCAGCGAGTAAACCTGTTCTAAAAATTATAATACTAGCTTCATATAAATAAATAGAAATATAATATGTATGGTGAATAGACAAAAGTAAAAGTCCAATTCCAGAAATAATAAAAGAGATTAGTAAATTTATATTAACTAATCTTTTTGTTTTTTTATTTTTTATAGAAATATTAAAGTTATTCATAAGCTCTTCTCCTAATATCAAAGTGTATTATCTTTAGCAAGAAAATACCTTAAAAATTTAAATTCATTAAATTAATATTAGCATTTTAAAAACTAGAAAACAAATGAAATTATTGGAAAAAAGTAATTTGAAAAAAAGTAATTGAAAAAAAGTAATTGAAAAAAAGTAATTGAAAAAAAGTA
>CAMSWH010000010.1 GCA_947064765.1 uncultured Clostridium sp. | reverse complement strand
TTGGTGCATAATCATTTAATGCTTTAGCCATTGGTGCTAAACAGTTTGTTGTACATGATGCTGCTGATATTATTGTATCATCAGCTTTTAATATACCTTCATTTACACCAAAAACGACTGTTGGTAAATCTTTTCCTGCTGGTGCAGATATAACTACTTTTTTAGCTCCTGCTTTGATGTGAGCTTCTGCTTTTTCTTTTGATGTGTAGAATCCTGTACATTCAAGTACAACATCTACTCCTATTTCTCCCCAAGGAAGTTCTTCAGCATTAGCCATAGCATATATTTTTATTTTCTTTCCATCAACTGTGATAGAATCTTCTCCTGCTTCTACTGTATCTGCTTTTGCATATCTTCCTTGTGCAGAATCATATTTTAATAAATGAGCTAACATTGTAGGGTTAGTTAAATCATTTATTGCAACTATTTCATAACCTTCTGCTCCAAACATTTGTCTAAATGCAAGACGTCCTATACGTCCAAAACCATTAATCGCTACTTTTACTGACATATTATAAATTCCTCCACTTCTGATACTATATCTATATTATAAGTATCTTCATTAATATTGGTCTTTTTGACCAAAATTATTCTATAACAATTTAGATTATTTTTCAAGTAGTTTAATAAAAAAACTCTTATTATTACTTTTACATAATAATAAGAGTTATATTTCTTATTTATTTTTCTTTTTAAATATATTTATTTCTTGAAAGAAAAAGTCATGTAATTCTGGAAATTTAATTTCTTGAAATAGAAAATCGTGTACTTCTGTTAATACTTTTTCTTCTTGAACTGTCATTTCTAATACTACTGGTTTACTTAAATCTATTTCTTTAAATAAAAGACCTTTTATTTTACTCCATATTCCTACAACAGCTGGCAAGTTACCTGCTTCTGCAGTTTCTACTAACTTATATTCCTTCATATTGATAGTCCTCCTTAGTATAAAGCTATATTACCTCTATATATTATATATACTATATTCGACTTTTTTTATCAATATTTTTTATATTAAGTTTTAATTACTTTTTTATTACAAATCATCTATTTTGCAGCTATTAAACATAAATCTTCTTTATCTATAATTTTTACTTTTTCTACTTTATTTGAAATGTCTTCTTTCGATTTCATTTTTACCATTATGTAATTTGAAGTATGTCCTTTATAAAAATCTTTTTCTTGTTCTTCAAATAGTACTTCTACTTCTTGATTTAAATATATAGATAAATATTCATTTTCATTTTTATCAGATAATTCTAATAATCTTTTACTTCTCAATTCTTTTATATCTCCAGAAACTTGATTTTTCATAATTGCTGCTTTTGTTCCTTTCCTTGGAGAATATTTAAAAATATGCATTTTATAAAATTTTATTTTTCTTAAAAATTCATATGTAATTTCAAATTCTTCGTCAGTTTCTCCTGGGAAACCTACTATAATATCTGTTGTTAATATTACATCTGTATATACTTTTCTTAATCTATTTACTATTTCTTCAAATTCTTCTATTTTATAACGTCTGTTCATTCTTTTTAAAGTTTCTGTACATCCACTTTGAAGAGATAAATGGAAATGATGACATATTTTTTCAAGTTTTTTTAATCTTTCTATAAATTCTTCTGTAATTAACAGTGGTTCTATAGAACCTAATCTAATTCTTTCAATTCCATCTATTTTGTTTATGTCTTCTAATAAATCTATTAATCTATATTCTTCTTTAAAGTCTTTTCCATATGAAGCTACATGTATTCCTGTTATTACCACTTCTTTTATTCCATTTTTTGCTATTTTCTCTATTTCTTCTAATATATTTTGTGGATTTCTACTTCTTACTTTACCTCTAGCATATGGAATTATACAATAAGAACAAAATCTATCACATCCATCTTGTACTTTTATGACCGCTCTCGTTTTTTCTGTATATGTTACACTACCAAAATCTCCATAATTGGAATTATAAAGAACTTCATCTATCTTGATATCTTTTTCATTGTTATCTAAATAATTTTCAATATATTTTACAATATCTATTTTCTCATTAGTTCCTAAACATAAGTCTATTTCTGGTATTCTTTCTACTTCATCTTTTGATACCTGAACATAGCATCCGAACAGCTACAACTAATGATGATGAATTATTCTTTTTAGCTTGTCTTAAAAACTGTCTTGATTTTCTATCTGACATATTTGTTACTGTGCAAGTATTTATTATGTATATATCAGCTTTTTCCTCAAATTGAACTATTTCATATCCATTATTTTTAAATTCTTGTATCATTCCATTAGTTTCATATTGATTTACTTTACACCCAAGTGTAAAAAAAGCAACTCTTTTATTATTTTTCATACTATAACTCACTTTCAAATATTATACAAATTTATCAAAGTTTTTACATTATAGGGAAAATCTTTTGTTTTTACTATAATGTAAAATACTCACACTTTTTATGTGAGTATTCTACTTTTAAGTATATGTTGGATTTTATTATCTTCTCATTTTGTCCATACTATCTAAATTGTCTAAAGCTTTTCCAGTCCCTTTAGCTACACAAGAAATTGCATCTTCTGCTATCATAACATTTATTCCTGTTTTTTCTTGTAATAATCTATCTAGTCCATCTATTAGGCATCCTCCACCTGTCATATAAATACCTTTATCACTGATATCTGCTGCAAGTTCTGGTGGTGTTCTTTCTAATACTGAATGAACTGCATCTACTATAAGAGTAGCTGGCTCTTCTAGTGCTTCCATCATTTCACTTGAATAAACTGTTATTGTTTTTGGAAGTCCTGTTATTAAGTCTCTTCCTCTAACATCCATTTCCATATCTTGAATTTTAGGATATACACAGCCTATTTGTTGTTTTAATTCTTCAGCTGTTCTTTCTCCTATCATTACATTATGTCTTTTCTTAATATATTTTACTATATGTTCATCAAATTTGTCTCCTGCGACTTTTAAAGACGTACTTACAACAGATCCACCTAAAGATATAACTGCTATATCTGTTGTTCCTCCACCTATATCTACAATCATATTTCCACAAGGTTTTGAAATATCAATTCCAGCTCCAATAGCAGCTGCTATTGGTTCTTCTATTAAATAAACTTTTCTTGCTCCTGCATTTGATGCAGCATCTATTACAGCTTTCTTTTCTACTTCAGTAACTTGAGAAGGTATGCATATCATTATTCTAGGAGCAAATAAAAATTTCCCACCTATTTTTCCAATAAAATATTTTAGCATTTTCTCTGTAACTGTATAATCTGAAATTACTCCCTCTCTTAAAGGTCTTGTTGCGACAATATTTCCAGGTGTTCTTCCCAACATACGTCTAGCTTCATGTCCAACAGCTAAAACTTCACCTGTTACGTTATTTACAGCAACTACAGAAGGCTCTCTTAAAACAATACCTTTTCCTTTTATATATGCTATTACTGTAGCTGTACCTAAATCAATTCCGATATCTTGTCCAAACATCAACATTCTTCCTTTCAGTTTTTCTACGAGCAAATTCATATTACATTTGCGTTACAATTATATTACATTTTTAATGAAATATCAACCCTTTTTCCAATTTATTTAAGAAAAATTCAAATATTTTTTTACTTACAAAAATTATAATTTTAAATTTATATAATTGTAAATGCTATTTTTTATGTAAATCATGCCAAAAACTAATCTACCTTATTTTTAACTTATGAAAAATACTTATAAATTTAATTTTACCATTTTTTTGTAAATTATATACATAATTTATTCTTTCACATAAAAATTTAGCATAAACTTTACAAAATTAATTTAATAAATTTGAATACTCTTCTTATTCTTGTAATAATATCTTGTCTATGCTATAATAGTTGTGTTATTTAAATTTAGGAGTGTAAAATATGGAAAAAATTTCAATAATTGTACCTTGTTTTAATGAAGAAAAAGCATTACCTTTATTTTACAATGAATTACAAAAAAATATTAAAGAATTTCCAAAAGATGTAAACTTTGAAATTCTTTTTGTAAATGATGGTTCAACTGATAATACAATTAAAATAATTAAAGATTTAAGTAAAAAAGATACTCAAGTAAAATATGTATCTTTTTCAAGAAACTTTGGAAAGGAATCAGCAATATATGCTGGTCTTGAAAATGTTTCTGGAGACTATGTAACTCTTATGGATGCAGATCTTCAAGATCCACCTTCTCTTTTACTTGAAATGTATAATACTGTAAAAAATGAGGATTTTGATGCTGTTGGAACAAGACGTATAAATAGAAAAGGTGAACCTTTAATTAGAAGTTTTTTTGCAAGAATCTTTTATAAATTAATTAATAAAATGACAAGTTTTGAAATGGTTGATGGAGCTAGAGACTATGTTTTTATGAAAAGAATCGTTGTAGATGCAATAATTTCTTTAAAAGAATATAATAGATATTCAAAAGGTCTTTTTAGCTTTGTTGGTTTTAATGTGAAATGGATTGAATATAAAAATGTAAAAAGAGTTGCTGGAGAAACTAAATGGTCTTTCTGGAAACTAACAAAATATGCACTTGAAGGAATTACAGCATTTTCTACTGCACCACTTATATTATCTTCTTTAATTGGTTTAATTTTTTGTGTAGTTTCATTTTTATTAATTATAGCTATAATTTTTAAAACTTTAATTTTAGGTGATCCTACAAGTGGTTGGCCTTCTTTGGTATGTATAATATTTATGGTTAGTGGAATACAACTTTTCTCTTTAGGAATAATTGGACAATACTTATCTAAAACATACTTAGAAATAAAGCAAAGACCTATTTATATAGTAAAAGATACTAACGTGGATAAAAAATAATTGAATTTCACTTGAAATTCAATTATTTTTTTAGATTATACTTTTACTTTAAAATATATTTCTCATATTTACTTTCTGTATATTTTTTATATGCTCTACTCTAAATTTAATTTCATCTATTTGTTCTTTTGCCTGATCTATATTATCATTTTCAATATTAGATTTCGCATTTCTTATTTTAGCACTAATTTCTTCTAATTCTTTATGCTCCATATAATATTCTAATTTATTTTCTTTATTTTTCCACAATTCAGAAAGTTCATCAATCTTTTTCTTATTTTCGTCACTTTCTATACTATATTCAACTTCTTCTATCTTATTATTAATTTCTGTTAAAAAATTTTTTGTTATATTTACTGTAATAATTTCAATTGAAATTATAAATACTATTATAAAAAACAATATTACATATTCTTTTAAAAATCTCATTTTAAAAAATTCCTAACTATATAATTTATTTAATAAAATAATTTGTATTTACTATACTATTTTTTTATCTTAGTTTGATAAAAAAAGGTTCCATCTCCATTTAATACAAATATTAATGCTTGTGATGGTATAAGATTAAGTTTTAATGCTTCATCCTCTAACCACTTTTTGTCTTTTCCAAGTTTATTCAAGTTATCATACATAATCTTGCCATCTATTATTAAATCGTATGAAATATTTGTAGTTTCAACATTTAAATTCAAATCTTCTGGTGTTACAGTTCTTTTTTCAGATTTCAAAATAACACTTATTTGTCCACTTGTTTCTAAAATTGCATATTCTACATCTGTTATATTATTAACATTATTAACTCTTAATCTTTCTTGTAGTTCATTTATAGTAAAATTCTCTTTTATTAATGCAGTTTCATCTATTTTACCTTTATCAATTAAAATCCTAGGCTTACCACATATAATCCCTCTCATTTTTACACTTTTTATATTAAGCACAGAAATAATTATATGCATAAAAAGTAATCCTAATATTGGAATAATTCCATATAAAATAGGTATTCCAGTTTCTGCCATAGGAGTGGATGCTAAATCAGCAATCATTATTGAAATTACAAGTTCAAATGGTTGCATTTGACCAATTTCTCTTTTCCCCATAAATCTCATTACAATTAAAACCAAAACATATATAATTACAGTTCTTACAAATACAAGCATGATTTTATCCTCTATATACAAATTTTATATGAATATTTTTCGCAAAAATTATTAAAATATACTTATATTTGTTTATTAATTTTAAAATTTAATAGCCAAATATATTCTTATATAAGGAGGTTTGTAAAGTGGATAATAATTCGAATACTCAATCAAGTAGTTCATCTATGGGAACACTTGGTCAAATAGTTGGAAGATTTATAGTTGCCGCTATTATTTTAGGAATCACTGCTTTCTTTACACCTGGTTTTTCTATAAATAATATATGGTCACTAGCAGTATCTGCAGTAGTTTTAACTGTTATGGATTATCTTATAATAAAATTTACTGGTTTACATGCAATGGCATTTGGTAAAGGTTTCGTTGGTTTCGTACTTGCTGTTGTAGTTTTATATGCAACACAATTCTTTGTTGCAGGATATTCTATATCATGGATGGCTGCTATTATAGGTGCTTTAATATACGGTGTAATAGATTATATAATCCCTGGTGAACAAGGTATGTAGTTTTTGCTTTATAAAGAAAATTATCGATTTTTTATATAAAACAAAAAAATAGCTTCATAATTCTCTTATATTTAAGAAAATTATGAAGCTTTTTTATATGATAAATTTATTTTATAATTTTACAAACTTATTTATTGGATAATTCTATTATTTTATAGTACAATAAAAATAATTAGTATTATTTAAAATTAAATCTTAATATATATTTACAATTTTTTAACACTTTTAATAATTTATTTTAATTTTTTGTAAAATTTTGTCACTTTTTGTCGTTTTAAATTGTTTTATTAATATAAGGTATTTTTTATATAGGAGTGAAAAAATGTTAAAACTATTAATTTTATGTAAAACACCAGATACTGTTAAAAATATAACAAACAAAATGGTATCTAATATCAATGATCTAAGAATAATTGGTATTGCCAATACAACACTAGAAGCAGAAAAAATAATGGAAGAAATTCAACCAGAAATTATTATCACTACCATTGAGGAAATTATTGAAACGATTCAAGAAAAATTCTTTCATTATTATCCAAATATTGTACTATTTTCTAGTAGTCCAAATCCAGATATAAATTATAAAAACATTTTAGTTATACCTCTACAATTAAAATACGAGGTTATAACTAATAAAATTTCTGAGTTTGTGAAAACAAAAGTAGTATCTCACAGAGAAAAGGCTACCCGCATTCTTACCAATTTAGGATTCGATTTTAAGCTTAATGGAACTTTATATTTACTAGACGCAATATTATACGCACACACATATAAGGGTGCTTGCTCTTTTGAACAATTAAAAAGAGATATTTATCCATATATTGCTGAAAATAATGATACAAGTGCAAATCGTGTAAAATGGGGAATTGAAAGAAGTATAACTTATATGTATAAAAAACATACAGAAGATTCATATAAAATCGTTGAAAAGTATTTTTCTATTACATACCCTGAAAAACCTACACCAAAACTTGTTATTAATTTTATTTCCAACCATTTAGATTTATAATATTGTTTAAAACATTATTACTTAGAAATGCCATCAAAAACTTTGTATTATGGGAATTGTGAAACAAATTCCTATAATATGAAAAAATGGCAAGATTTTTCTTGCCATTTTTATTCACACTTTTCTCTTACACTAAATTATCTCTACATCTTTCACATAAAGTAGGATATTCTGCACTTTCTCCAACTGTATTTGAATACATCCAGCATCTTTCGCACTTTTCACCTTCAGCTCTTTCTACTTTAACTCCTATCGCAACTTCTGAATCTTCATTTCTTCTATTTTCATGTATTTCAACATCTGATACTATAAATATTTCTTTTAATAATTCTTCTTTTCCTTTTATAAAATCAAATTCTTCACCTTCAGCAAATAATATTACTTTTGCTTCTAATGAAAGCCCTATTTCTTTATTTGCTCTTGCTACTTCTAATTTTTTTGCAACCTCTTCTTTTATTTTTATTAATCTTGCCCATTTTAATCCTAATTCTTCATTTTCATATTTTGCATTTATTTTTGGATAGCTTTCAAGCATTACACTTTCAATGTTTTCTCCTTTTTTATGTGGCATATAACTCCATATTTCTTCTGCTGTAAAGCAAGCCATTGGAGCTAGAATTCTAACTAAACTTGACAATATTTCATACATTGTACTCTGAGCTGCTCTTCTTTCTATTGAATCTGGTCTTGAAGTATATAATCTATCTTTTATTATATCTAAATAGAATTGGCTCATATCTACTACACAAAATTGATTTATTGCTTGATAAGCTTCATGAAATTCATAAGTGTCATATGCTTTTGTACATGTAGCTACTAACTTATTTAATCTTGTTAAAGCCCATTTGTCTATTTCTTGTAGATCTTCATAAGCAACTGGATTATCCACATCAAAATCCGATATATTTCCTAGTATATATCTTGCTGTATTTCTTATTTTTCTATAAACTTCTGTTACTTGTTTTATAATATTTTTAGAACCACTTATATCAGATTTATAATCTGAAGATAAAACCCAAAGTCTTAAAACATCTGCTCCTGATTCTTTTATAACATCTTGTGGAGCTATACCATTTCCTAAAGATTTAGACATCTTTCTACCTTGTTCATCAACAGTATATCCATGTGTTATAACTTCTTTATAAGGAGCCTTTCCTTTTGTTGCAATAGATGTTAAAAGAGATGATTGGAACCATCCTCTATATTGATCGCTTCCTTCTAAGTATAAATCTGCTTCTGGTAATCCTCTTTCTGCTAAAACAGATTCATGAGTTGAACCAGAATCAAACCAAACATCCATTATATCTGTTTCTTTTCTAAATTCTGTACATCCACATTCACATTTTGCTCCTTCTGGCATTAATTCTTTTTCAGAAAGATCAAACCATGCATTCGTTCCTTTTTCTTTAACTATTTCTTGAACTTTACTTAAGCTCTCTGGAGTTACGTATTCTTTCTCACATTCTTTACAATAGAAAATTGGTATTGGAACTCCCCAAGTTCTTTGACGAGAAATACACCAATCGTTTCTGTCTTCTATCATTTTTGTAATTCTTTCTTCTCCCCAAGCAGGATACCATTTAACTTTTTTTATTGCCTCTAAACTTTGTTTTCTAAATCCATCAACAGAAGCAAACCATTGGCTAGTTGCTCTAAATATAACTGGTTTTTTACATCTCCAGCAATGTGGATATGAGTGATTTATAACTTCACTTGCTAAAAGTAATCCGTGTTCATCTAACCATTTGATTATTTCTTTATCAGATTTTGCATAATACATATCTTTAAATGGTCCAGCTTCTTCTCCTCTTTGCATACCTTTTCCATCAACAGTAACTATAATATCTAAATTATTTTTTAAACCACATAAATAGTCTTCTTTACCACATCCAGGAGCTGTATGAACGGCACCAGTACCTGTTCCTAACTCTACAACGATTGTATCATCACTACCTAAAACAACTCTTGAATCTCTATCAAAAAATGGATGTTTGCAAAGCACACCTTCTAGTTCTTTTCCTTCAAATTCGTTTATAACTTTGTAATTTTCAATTCCAGCTTTTTCCATAACTTTATTTACAAGTTCACTTGCCATTATTAGTTTTTCAGAATTTGCCTCAACTATAGCATATTTAAAATCTTCACCTATTGTTATACCCACATTAGCTGGCAATGTCCATGGTGTTGTTGTCCATATTACAACATATGTGTTTTCAATATCAAATAATCCTTTAGAATCTCTTACTGGAAATTTAACATATGCAGTATTTGAATTTACATCTTTATACTCTATTTCTGCTTCAGCAAGTGCTGTTTCACAATCTGTACACCAATAAACAGGTTTTAATCCTTTATATATATATCCTTTTTTATACATATCAGCAAATACACCTATTTGTTTTGCTTCCATTCTTGGCTCATATGTTATATATGGATTATCCCAATCTCCTAAAACTCCTAAACGTTTGAATCCTTCTGTTTGTTTATCTTTATAATCCATTGTAAATTGTTTACATGTATTTCTAAATTCAGTTACAGGAATTTCATCTCTATTTAATCCTAACTTTTCTATTGCTTTTTTCTCTGTTGGCATACCATGTGTATCATAACCTGGTATATATGGCGTATAAAATCCTTGTAAATTTTTATATCTAACTATTGTATCTTTTAATATCTTATTTAAAGCATGACCTAAATGAATTTCTCCATTTGCATATGGAGGTCCATCATGTAAAACAAATGGTGTTTTTCCTTCATTTTTCTTTAACATTTTTTCATATAAACCATTTTCAAATACTTTTTCTAATATTTTAGGTTCATTTTCTGGAAGACTTGCTCTCATAGGAAAGTCTGTTTTAGGTAAATTTAATGTTTTACCATAATCTTTTTTCTCGTTACAATTTTCACACATATTTTTCTCTCCTTTTCTATGTCCTTTTTTGGACGTTTGTTATTGGACATTTTTGTCCTTTTAGTGACACATATTATATATTTTATATAAAATTCATTTTAATGATATTTCTATATATTCTTGCTATATTTGTTTAACTGATATTTTTAAATTTTTAAATTTTTATATATTTTAATTTATCTGTAAATTGTTTTATATATCTTTCCAAATCTTGAGGAGTAATTAGTAAGCTTGAAGTATTAATACCAGGATGTACTCCAAGTAATTTTTCATTTTTAAGTTCTTCATCTAAAATTACTTCCACTGCTTTTTCTTCATCATTTATAATAGCAAGTGGTGTAACAGAACCTGGTTGTAATTTTAGATATCTCATAAGTCTTTCGCTTGATGCAAAACTTAATTTTGTACTTTCAATTTTTTGAGCTATTTCTGCAAGTGGTGCTTTTTTTTCTTCTGGCATTACAATCAAAAAATGTCTTTTTCCTTTTTGATCTCTTACAAATAAATTTTTACAAATTTTAGCATTTTCAAAAATATTTCCAAGTTTATTCATATCTTCAATTGTAAATACTGCTTCATGCACAACTTCTTTATAATTTATTCCTTGATTTGTTAATTCTTTTAAAATGGTATCTCTCATTTTATTCCACCTCTTTATTAAACTAAAAAAACCATTTCATCCTGATTAGGACGAAATGGATAAATTTCCGTGGTACCACCTAAATTTAATTGCAAGTTATAACTAACTCAGCAATTATCTCTTTTCTTTTTAACGCAAAGCAATGCGGACTATTTTAATAATAATTTCTTACTTTCAAATAATCAACTCTAAGGTGATAATAAATAAAATATTTTCCTACAAGTCTTTCACCAAACGACTCGCTCTCTTTTAAGGTTTTACTTTTATTTACCGTGTCCTTTTCATAGTTTTTATTATTTAATATTAATATAATAACATCATTTACATAAATTTGTCAAGGATATATTTTTAATTTATAGCTTGTTTAATCTCCCAAAAGCATTATACAATAATACTATTTTATATTTTTCATTATTCCGATTGCTGCTTTTTTTCCAGCAGCTAATGCTCTACAAACTGTTGACTTGCTTTCTGTATTATCTCCTCCTGCATAAACATTTTCTAAATTAGTTCTTCCATCTTCATCAATTTTTATATATCCCCAATCATCAAGCTCTATTCCTTGAGCTTCAATTAAGGTTTTATCTGGCTTTAATCCTATTGCAAAAACTACTGTATTTGCCTCTTCTTCATATTCTTCAGCACCTAATGCATCTATAGCTTTTCCTTCAACAATTTGTGTATTTATGCAATTAACACTTGTTATAGCTCCATCAATATCATTTGCAGAAACTACTCTTGTTAATTCTTTAAATTCTACTCCATCTGCTATAGCATCTTCAAGTTCAATTTCTCTTGCTGGCATATGGTTTCTATCTCTACGATAAAGGATTTTTACTTTTTTAGCTCCCATTCTTATTGCTACTCGACTAGAATCCATAGCTACATTTCCACCACCAATAACTACTACTGTACCTAAATTTTCAATAAATTTATTTTCGCTATAAGCTCTTAAAAATGTATCTGATTTATATACATTTTTTAATTCATTTTCAGATAACTTATATGTAGATGATTTTGTAGCTCCTACTCCTAAAAATACAGCATCATATTTTTTAGATAACTCTTTTAATTCAAAATCTTTTCCTAATTCTTTATTAGTTAAAAATTTTCCACCTAACTCTTTTACTTTATCTATAATATTTTTAACAATATCTTTTGATAATCTAAAATCAGGAATTCCATAAACTAAAATTCCTCCTGGAATACTATCTTTTTCATAGATATCTACTTCATATCCGTTTTTTAAAAGTTCTATACCACATTCAATTCCTGCTGGTCCAGAACCAATTATTGCAACTTTTTTTCCATTTGCTTCTTTTTTTTCTATTTTATATTCATAATTATTTTTTATTGCCCACTCATTTACTTCTTTTTCTAATTTACCAATACTTGTTGGTACTGATTTTATTCCTCTAACACAGCTTCCTTCACATTGTTCTTCTTGTGGGCAAACAATACTACAAATATATGAAAATATATTATTTTCCTGTAATATTTCATATGCACTTCCAAAATTCTCATTTTTTACTTCTGTTATAAACTCTGGTATTTTTGTTTGCATTGGACAACCTTTTATACTGCAAGGCTTTAATTTACAATTTAAACAATAATTTGCGCATTCACTAATACTTTCCATTTTTATCCCTCTACAACCTCTTTTACTTTATCTATTTCAATTATTCTTGATAATATATCATTTTTATTCATATTTTCTTTATACTTCAAAATAGCTCTTATATAATCCTCTTTATCTTCATTTTCAATTACTTTTAATCTAAGAATTTCTATATCATAATCTTTTAAAATTTCATTTAAATCTTTTAAAATTTCTTTAGGATTAGTTGCAGAAATATTTAAATCTAATATATCTGTATGTTCTAATTTTGCTGACAATATATGTGAATATGATAAAACAGCATAAACTACTGCTGTAGCAATAACAGCACCTAAATAGTATCCTGCACCAACAGCCAATCCTATACAAGTTACTGAAAGCAAACCTGCTGCTGTTGTTAATCCTTTTACATTAAATCCATCTCTTAGAATTGTTCCTGCACCTAAAAATCCTATTCCAGATAGTAGTTGTGCTGGTATTCTAGTAGGATCTGCACCAGTCTCATTATATAAATAATCTCCACAAACCATTACTAATACTGCACTTATACCAACTAACACATGTGTTCTAAAGCCTGCTGGTTTATTCCAAGACTCACGTTCATATCCCACAATTCCTGATAGAAAAACTATTAATATTAGCTTAAATAAAGTTTGAATTTCTTGTATTCTCATAATTGCTTCAAATCCATTTATAATTGTATTCATTCTTACTCTCCTTTTTTATAATTGCAAACTTATTTTACCACTCATTTATAATTTATACAATAATTACTTTTGTTTTTATACTAACCAGTCATAAATTTTCCTATAACCAAAGAGAACATTATAATAATTGCGAAAAAATCAAAATAACTTCAAATAATATAAAAAAACTCTCTAGTAGAATCTACTACTACTGAGAGTTCTTTATTATTCACTTTTATTATTTTATTATTTTATATCTATCTTCTTCTAAACCACTTTCTTCTTTATCTTTTTCTGCACGATATTCTGCATATTCTGCCATATGTTCTACTCCAAAATTTAAAGCATTTGCAAATCTTATTTCTTTACTTTCTTTTGAAGCTTCTATTGTTTCAATTCTTTCTTTATATTTTTTATATTCAGGGTTAGTTTTTCTAAAGTTATTCCAAGCTCGTACAAATTCTGGAATATTTCTTGTAGCTCTAAGGTCTTTTAGTATTTGATGAACTTGTCTACTTGCATCTTCTGAAATACCTTCCACATCTGTTCTATCATAAAATATATTTCCATCTGGATATGGTGGTCCTTCTACTGGTTCTGGTACTAAATAATATCCAGGTTTTGATTTTCCTTTATCAGTTAATATCTCTAACGCTCCATATACTGTATCTAATACGTTACAAGGTTCTTGTAATCTATGTTTTCCTTTCCATCTCAATAAATCTGGTAAAGTCCAAGCTTGACTATTAGCAAACATTAATACTGGAAAAGCTCCTTTTTCTTTTAAATATTTTACAGAATTTAACATATCTTCTTTAGATTCTTTATCTGTAAGTGTTACTAATCCAGAAAACACAAATGCTCCTGGTTCTATTCCAGCTTCATGTAAAATTTGAACAGCATTTTCAAAAACATTTAATGGTAAATGTTTATTGTATAAAACATTTCTTGACCATTCATCTGATGATTCAAAGCCTAAAACACATTTAGCATTTAATCTTCTTAATACTTCTGATTCTTCACTTGATTTTATATAATCTTGATATCTATAAACATCTATTGCATGAGCTTCTATATGTAAAACAATATCCCTTTTTAGTTCCTCTGATTTCTTTTCTAATTTCTTTAAAAAGTCTAATCTAACTTCTCTTGGAAACTCTTTTTCTGAGAAAAATGATCCTGTAGGACTAAGTGTCATAAATATTGGTTTTGAATTAGGATATTTTCTTTCTCCATCAAATTCATTAGTCCCATATTGTTGTGCCAATACTAATCTTTCAAAATTATCTATTACATAATCACATTGTGCCTGTATTGCTTTCGCATCTGGCTCATCATAATGAAATTGTGAATAAAAACAATTTGTACAACAACCACAATCACTTTTTTCACAGTGTTGTCCTTGCAAATAAAAAGCTGGAAAGTTCCCCAATCCTTGTGTTGCATCTAACTGGCTAGGCTCTACAGGAATTTCTTTTTTCTCTTCTGTGCTACCAGTTTTATAATATGCTTGTCTTAAATCATGAGTTATTTTTCCAACATATCTACTATATTTCAAATATTCTTTATTTTCCATTTCAACATCCCTTATTTCAATTTTTTTTACATTGAATATTATATCACACTTATGTTAACTTGTCAAAAATAATTACTTTTAAAATAAATATCAAAAAATCCAGAAACACAGTTCCTTATGCATTTTGCACTCTTTTTTGCAATTAGTATCTTCTCTTATTTACTAATTTCCTTTTTAATTTCTTTAACTAAATTTGCATAATCTTCATATGTTTCTGTTATATCATCACAACTTTCAATGTCTCCTGAAGATAAACATTTTACAAAATGAAACTCAAATTCCATAAATTCACTAATACTTTCAAAAAATCTTTTTACTAAACTTGCAACTTCCTCATTATCTTCTTCATTCATTTGACCAATTAATATCAAGTATATTTTTTTATCCTTTAGATTTCCATGGTTTGAAAATGGATTTAATCTATCAATAACATTTTTTAATATTCCAGTAATATGATTCATATAAATAGGTGAAGCAATAATTATTTTATCAGAATCAATAATTCCTTTATATATTTCTTGCATATCATCTTGCATTATACAATGAGTATCTAACTCTTTTATACAACTACAACATCCTCTACAAAAATTAATTTTTGTATCTGATAAAGAAATTAATTTATCCTCTTTTTCTTTTATATCGTTTAAAATTCTATAACAGTTTTTCTTTCTATTACTTCCATTTATATATAAATTCATATTACTACTCCTCTTCATTCTTCATTTTATTCTTAATATATGAATACTTTACTATTTTTTCTATATTTTAATCATTAATTATTGCACTTTTTATTTATATAGCTTTTAATTTAGTAGTATTTTTGCATCTCTGTACTTATTTATTCTTTTTATTTTTTTTAGTCATTTTATCAAATTTATTTGCATTTTCTTTCTGTTTATCAAGTGGAAGCCATGCAAATTCTGAACATACTTGTTCTCCATATTTAGTTGTATTATCCTTTTTTATACTAATATCTTCTTCCATAAATTTTCTCCTATCATAATTATCTATCAATATATTTGATATTAGTATTTTCAATAAAAATTTAATTATACAGCTTTTATCTTGTTTGAGATTTTAAGTGTTCTTGATAAATTTCAGTAAATTCTTTATCTCTTAGATCAAAAACTCTCATTGCAAATCTTTTATGCACATCACTCATTCTTGTACAATTATCTATCTCGTCTTTAAAATCTTTTCTTGTAAATCTAGATAATTTTTCATAAGATTTTTCTGCTTGTTTAGGATATTTTTCAAAAATATATCTTACAACATCTCCTGTTTCAGGCATAAATGCATTTGGCATAAGTCCATATTGTGGTCTATATTCTATTTCCATTGCTTTTCTAAATTCATCATCATCTTTTGATAAACTCTCATTTAACCATTTTTCATTTGAAACATTTAAAGAAAACATATTTCTACTAGATATATAATAAGGATCTAATTTTGCATCTTTATGATTAAATAATGTAATATCAAAATTTCCATGTGATCCAAATTTTAAACTAAATAATGCTCTATCTATAAGCTCTTGCTTTATTTCATCTATTTCATTTTTTGAATATTCTTCTCTTGGTTTTGAACCTCTTGTTGTTAAAAAATATGTATAAGAATTAACATAATCATCTATAGTTTGTTTAGTAGCATTTCCACGCATTTCTTCTCTTCTTTTATTAGCAATCCCTTCATTTTCTGTAAGATATATTGCTTGAATTACATCTGGTGCTACATGAGAAAATCCTTGATTAAATCTTAATCCTTTCATATCTCCTAAGTTATTATCATATACAATTGAAGATTCAAAAAAAGAATCTCTATAAAAATCTTTATCTATATTTAAATGTAATATTACTCCAAGCTCTGTTTCTGGAACATTTATTCCTACTTTATCTCCAATTTTATATACCAAATATGGTGCATAAAAGCTATCATCTTCTGTATAGTTTTTGTTATGTATATAACCATTTTTATGTTTTGAATTATTATATACTACTTGATGCATAATATTATCTGGTCCCATTGCTCTATATGTTAATTCATATTCATCTGAATTACATATTTTCATATCTTTTAATTCTTCCATTTTAAATTTCTCCTTCTACACTAAAATTATCTAATCTTAAATTTCCTTTTGTAGCTTTTAATAACTCAAATTCATCATAAGTATCTAAATTATATTCCTTTAATAATTCTTTTAACTCTTCTTCTGAAAGCTTATTTATATCAGGTAACATTACTTTAAATATGGAAAAAAGATTTTTGCTTTCATATATTTTATTTTCATTATTAAATGGTATTGTATTTCTTGGAAAATCAATTTTTTCTGCTAATTTCAAATAATCTTTTACAAGCTTGAAATAATATTTTCCATCTTTTTTATATAATGCTCCAATAACATATTTTTTATTTGCTTTATAGTCAAACCACTTCAAATATAAATAATCCATTTTTTATCTTCTCTTTTTCAAAATTTCGTTACTTTAATATTTCTGTTTTATATAATGTTTGATATGTATTATTTCTGCTTAGTAATTCTTCATTAGTACCATGATCACTAATCTTTCCCTCTTCTAATACCATAATTTTATCACAATTAACTATTGTTGACAATCTATGAGCTATAATTAAAATAGTATATTCATCTTTTAAGTTCATAATTGCTTTTTGAATTTCAGCTTGTGTTTCGTTATCTAAACTACTAGTTGCTTCATCAAATAGAATAATTTTTGTTTTTTGTATTAAAGCTCTAGCAATAGCAAGTCTTTGCTTTTGCCCTCCTGATAAAATAACCCCAGCTTCTCCAACAATTGTATCGTATTTATCTGGTAAACTTTCAATAAATTCATCTAAACAAGCTATTTTACATGCTTCTATCATTTCTTCTTCTGTTAAATCCTCTTTTACTAATTTTAAGTTATCACGAATACTTAAATTAAAAATATATGGATTTTGACTAATAATAGTAATATTTCCACGAATAGAGCTTTCATCTAATTTATTAATATTTTCATTTTCAATTAAAATTTCTCCTGATTTAACATTATACATTTTACATAGCAAATTAAATATTGTTGTTTTTCCTGCACCACTTCTACCTACAAAACCAATCATCTCGCCACTATTAATTTTAAAGTTTATATTGTCCAAAACTAATTTATTTTCATCATATCCAAATGTAACATTTTTAAATTCAAAATTTCCATCTACCTTTTCTAAATGTTTATCGCCAAATTTCTCTTTTTTGAAAGTCTCATCATCTAATATACTAAAAACTCGATCGCAAGAAATATTAAATCCTTTTGCTAGTTCCAATAAGTTAGACACTTTTTCCATAACAATTGTCATAATTCCTGATTTATAATTAAATAAAGCAATAGCAATTGCAATAGAAATAGTATTATTTTTCACTAAATAAATTAGTAAAATAACTAATCCAAATTCAAATATAGCTTTTAGTGTATCAATAATATATTTATATATCATATTTATTTTTGCCATTTCAAATCTTTGCCAGTTTTGCTCTGTAATATTCTCTTCTAATTTCATCATGAAACTTTCTTTAGCATTTAACATTTTTATATCTCGTACACCTCGCACAAGTTCTCCAGTTAATCCAGAAACTCTTTCTGTTTGCTTGCGGAATTGTTTATCTTTTTGTCCATATTTTCTTGTTTTTTCAATATTTAAAATAGTTAAAATAATAGATACAAATAAATAATATAAAAATACTTGTCTATTAATAACAAATGTTGCAAAAAGTGCACCAATATTACCAAATATCAGTCTTAAATTGTCTAAACCTTTCCAACTAATAAAATCTGCCATTTTTTCAGTATCATTTATAATTCTTTGAATAAACATTCCAGAAGAATTTTTATCTATATCATTTTGACTTATCTTTAAAATTTCTTTTCCCAACTTCATCTGAATGTTTTTCATAGTACCTTTTGAAAAATATTGATGGTTTCTCCTTGTAAAAAACATAGCAGCAAAAGCTACATATGCTTGAACAGCAAAAATAACTAAAGACATAATCAGTAATTGTTTCCATAAGCTTGATGTAAAATATACGATTTGCTTAGCGGTTAAAAGAGGGACAATAATACCAATAATAGTCCCCATAACAACTCCAATAATCATTCCTATTAAATTCTTCTTATATTCTTTTCCGAATTGATATACTTCTTTTATATTTTTAATTGTTTCTTTCATTAATATAATTCCTTTTTAGATTATTTACATAGTAGATTATATCAAGATATTAGTAAATTTACAATATAAGCATAAAATAAGCCTAAATTACTTTTATAAATTTAGACTTATTTACAATTATATATAAAATTATTTTTCTATTACATTATGAGGATCATTTCTTAATCCATCCTCAACTTCAAAAACATTTTCTTTCTGACCACCTATAATTTCGCCAGTTGTTGCATCAACAAAATACGAAAATGCATTCATTGAGTTTTCTACATCATATTCAACTACTACACACCAAACTTTTCTTACTCTTTCTTCTGTTTTATAAAATACAGAGTCTTCTTTTAATTTATAAGTATTTTCTCCTGTTTTTTCTAAGTTTAATGTACCTTTTTCATATTCTTCTTTAAAATGTTCTCTTAAATATACATTTTCATTCATTTTTTTAATTCTCAACTTAGCTTCAATATTTTTTACTGGCTTTTCTTTTTCTATTTGATTATCTTTATTTTTTACAATTTGTATTGCTTCTTCCTCAGTAATCACTTGCTCATTATTTTCATATTTATCTCTTCCTACTCCATAATTGTAAATACCATTTATAGTAGGAATCCAGCCCATTGATATATATTCATATTCATTTAATAAATCACCATATTTTTTATAAAATTCAGCATACCAAATCCAAGCGTCTTCTTCTGGTTCATCATTTCTTCTCAAGGAAACAAGTTCATATTCTGCATCTTTTTCTTGAAAATTAAATTTTTCTAGTAATTCTTTTGCAACTTTTCTAGCTTCTATTCTATCAATTCCATAATTATATGGAATTTTATAAGCATAACTTGGACAATTAACAAATACTAAATTTCCATTCTCCGCATCTATTTGTATAGATGCGAAATCACACGTAAAACTCCATATATTTTCTGAATTATGATAATCTCTATATAAATTACTATTTGAGATTTTATCTGCATCAAATCCCATTTTACTTAAATAATCTTTTGCAAAATTGGTTGCTTCTTCCTCAGTAATACATTTTTTCTTTTCCTCTTCTGATATTGTATGACTAGAAATTTCGTTTAGCCCATAAGTTTTTGGCTCTTTCCAGATTTTCTCTAAAGCTGATGGAGCAGCAAATACTAAACTTCCTGTTACACCTATTACTAAGATAAAACTTGCTACTACTTTTAAGATTTTTTCTTTAGGATTATTAGAATTTTCTTTTTGAAAATTAGATATAGCAACATTCATTTTAAATCTTTCATATAATTCTTTTTTATCTATCACAACTATATCCTCCTTCTTTTAAAATCTTTTTTAATTTTTTTCTAGTTCTAAATAGTTTTGACTTTACTTTTGACTCAGATATGTTATACATTACAGCAATCTCTTTAATGCTTTTTTCATCATAATAATATGCTATAAAAATATCCTTATCTTCTTCTTTTAACTTATCAATTTGTTTTTTTAAGAATCTACTTTCCTCATTAAATGATATTGTTAATTCTATATTGCTCAAATCAACAAGTTTTTCTCCGTAATCCTCAATATTATCTAGCTTCTTATTAGTTCTAATTTTCTTTTTTATTAAATTTTTAGTAACCCCTGCTATATATGGTGACATTTCTGCATTTCTAATCAGTTTATTTTGATTATTCCATAATGTAAGATATACATCTAATACTATTTCTTCTAAGTCTTCTTCATCAAAATCTATGTTATAATTTCTAATTATAGTTTGTATATAGTTATTATAGTCCTCCATTAGCATTTCAATTTGCAATATATCATTTTCAAAATATTTTTCTATAAATTTTTGCATCTTTTTTGCTCTTTCTTATAACTTAAATTCAATTATATATTACCACAAAAATTTTTTTAGTTGCATTTTTCAAAAAAAAAATTTATATAATTTATTATTCAGTAAAATTATATAAATTAAAATCATATTATAATATATATTAACATTTATAAAACAAAATATTTATAAACAAAGTATTGACAATAATTATAATTTTATGCTATTATAAATGTTGTAATTTGCATGCGGTAGTGGCGGAACTGGCAGACGCGCTAGACTTAGGATCTAGTGGGAGACCGTGGGGGTTCAAGTCCTCTCTACCGCACCAAAAGAAGTAGTAAATGAAAAACTACTTCTTTTTTGTTTATGAAATAAAATTTGTTGTTTAGATATAATTGTATGTCCTTCTTCTTCAAGTAATTCTTTTTATTCTACTATCTTCCTGAACTTATTGGTAAGTTCACTCTCATTATCATAAAATATAACTTCTTTAGCTAAATTTTGCATAGTTAAAGAAATATCACTTCCCGTTTTAGCTATTACATAAATAGGCAAACCTATTGCATAAGCATATCCAGCACCTATTCCAAGACCGACTCCTTTTTCTGAAAATTCAACTATTAACATATCACATTCTTTCATAGCTGGGAAAGCATAATCTGGCATTAACTTTGCTCCTTCTGGCAATACTGCCTCTCCATATTTTTCCACATCACGTGCCATAACAACATTTTGAATTTCTGCTTCTAAAAGAGCATTTGTTAAAGCATCAATTTTTTTCTTGTCTTCTTCTCCATCATGAAATTTTAATGACATAAATGCTTTTTTCATATTAAAATCCTCCTTTTCTTCACTATTAAATTCTATATTACTTTTATACTTATCATATAACTATAGAAAAATCAATAAAACTTCTAATATATACTCTTTATTTTATTAAAACAAAAAACACTTGTATTGCTATTAAACAATTACAAGTGTTTCCTGTGCGTGAGAAAGAATTACAAAAAAATAAAACTAAAATTCAAAATACAACTAAAATACTCCAATCACTACAATATATGCTGAACAATCTTAATCCCAGTCATATTCCAGAGCCCATGCGCCTGATGTCTGATCCTGATTCAACCAGTCATGACCATACATTGTGCAAAGATTAATACCATTTCTTGTAGCATTGCACCTTGGATCTCCCGGCTTTACAATAAATCCTGCCTGTTCTCCTTTAACTTTTGCAATGCCTACAGCATTTTCTCCAATAAGTATACTTGGCTCATCAATTACCCAAAATACTTCATAAGCACAGTTATTATCATCAAGCCAATGGGCAATTCCTGAATCTTCATATGATGCATAACAATCGCAGACGTTTTCTGCTATCAATCTAATGTCTATGTACCCTTCTATGTCTGATAAATGATACAAACATTTTTCAGACGTGTTAAGAAGCAATACATCTACAGTAGCAATCTGCTGATTTAATTCTTCAGCAGAAACCTGATCATCTACGTCACCATTAAACAGTTTTTTTGTTACGCCAAGAGTGCTGTCAATTATACACCAATTTCCTTCATCAAGTACATACTGACGTACACGATCTCCATACCGATAAAGGTACAGCTGGTTTCTGTCTATTTCCCAACATGACATAAATTCACCATATACAGCATATCCTGTTTCATCACTTGCATATGGTAAATGTATGCTTCCCGAAAAACCTTTCTCAACGCCGAAATCGTACAGATAATCATCATATATCTCGTACCCTTTCGACTTCATATAAGCTTTGTCGAGATATCCATCTTTTGCTGCCTGCTGGATTGCCAAGAAATTGGTCTGCCTTGTCTCGTCATCAATTGGCTTAACCTCGCACTGGTTATAAAAATATGTTACAACCTTTTTTCCTGTTTCTACGACCCCATTGTCTTCCAACCAGTTACATACATACTCTGTATGTTCCCAGTCTGTAAAATACAACTCGTCTCCAACAGGGCTGTTGAAGTCAAGCGCAGAATCTGTTATTAGACTACACTTTTCACTTTCAAAATTATATGTAAAAAGGTAGCTACCGCCATTCCAAATCAAGACTTTTTGATCATTTCGTGCCATGACGTGCATGTAATATGTCTCTGGAATATTTATATCAAGGTAAAAACTTTCTACCTCTTCGCCTTTCTTATGCTCCAAAAAGTTCAACACTTCTCTCTCACATAAGAAAAAACCTGACTTTTGCTCGCCATCAATATCAATTATGTCACTTGTGATGTAATACTTATCGTAATCGATATATTCACTGTCAACAGCAACAAAAGCCACATCTTCATAGCACAGCTGAATCTCTACTCCGTCTTTTCCTGTGTATGGCATTACATAATCTACAAGGATGCCTTCATATCCTTCAGGAACAATCGGAATCATATTCTCAATCATTTCTACTGTCCAACTTTCAGTTGGCTCATACTTATCCCTTTCGATAAGATTGATGATTTCTTCTTCTCTTCTGTTGTTTTCCGTCTGCATCTCATCTGCTATCTCCTTTGCCATAACCTCTGATTGCTTATTTACAAAACTTTCCTCAGCAGATTTTGTCTCAGAATTAATTATTTCTTCATCTTTCTTCTGAAACTCCCGGCTACATCCTGTCAATACCAAGCAGAATAATACTATCACAGCCATTAATGCACTTTTTCTCATTTTCATTTTTCTCCCTCTTCTTTCATAAATCATTTTCAATTATCAATGTTCACAAACTACGTATGATTAATGCTTTTTCTCACGCAAAACATACTGCCCTATGATAAGGCTGTATTAACTCAAGCATTTTTCATCTAGTCATACCTTTGATTATATCATAATTTTCTAAAAAAGTAAATCTTTATGTAAATTATATATTTATTGCAAATCTCAAATCTTTATGATAATATTTTATATAGAATAAAAGAGCACATTGTAAAATACAAAACTAATTGCAAATGTACTCATCTTTGTTCATGTATATATAATGGAGGAATTTAACATGCAAAATTTTAATTATCATACTCATACTTATAGATGTTTACATGCTGATTTAGATCTTTCTGATGAGGAATATATACTTGATTTTATAAAAATGGGATTTAAAAAAATGGCATTTACTGACCATTGCCCAGAAAAAAATATAATAGATGCAAGACCTAATATTCGTATGGAATATAATCAAAAATCTGAATATCTTGATAGTATAAAAAAATTAAAAGAAAAATATGCTGATAAAATAGAAATTCAAACTGGATTTGAAGTTGAATATTTACCTGGCGAAGAAGAAAATTTAAAAGAGTTAAAATCAGAATCAGATAAAATAATTTTAGGTCAGCATTTTATATATACTAATGATAAATCAGATTTATTAATATTTGGTAGTCACAATTTTTCTGATAACGAATTAATTAAATATGCTGAATATATTGAAGAAGCAATGAAATTAAAAATCCCCGATATAATTGCACATCCAGATATCTATATGTTAACTAGAAAAAATTTTGGAAATATTGAAAGTACCGTTGCCAACCATATTTGTGCCGCTTCTGAAAAATATAACGTTCCTTTAGAAATAAATCTTAACAATATATTTAATAGAACATATTATGAAAATAAAAAATTAAATAATTTACCTATTGAAGAGCAGCGAAAAAAATTATCTGCTGTAGCTTATCCTTGTAAAGAATTTTGGGATATTGCTTCTAATTATAATATTAAAGTAGTATATGGAATAGATGCTCATCATAGAGGTCATATTCTATTATGGAATGAGTTATTAGAACTTGCTAAAGATGTAATTGGTAGTGAAACTATTAACAAATTAAATTTTATAGAAGAATAAAAGTGAACAATATATAATAACATAGCACTTTCATATTCAATAAAAACGAGAAAATTTGCAAACTCCAAACTATCTACTGCAAATATCTCGTTTTATTTATATAATTTATTTTTATCTTATTAACGTTTCTAAAGGTAAAAAGTTTGTGCATCAATTTTACTAAAACTATTAAACTTTATTTGTTACCTTATAGTCATGTGCAAATTTATCTAAATATTTCATAAAATGTTTTAAAAGTATATCCTTCATTTTTATAATACTGTATTATTTCAGGTAATGCATCAACAGTTTGTTGTTTGTCATTTGCATCATGCATAAGTAAAATTATACTATTCTTATCTCCTTTGGTATCAAGCATTTCTTGAATACAAGCTTCTTTTGTTTTTTTATTTTCAGCATCTCCTGTTAAACAGTTCCAGTTAGTATAAGCAACTCCATAATTTAAAAATAGTTGTCTTGCCTCTGCTTTTATATTTTCATAATGTCCACCACTAGAACCTCCTGGAAATCTAAATAAATATGTGTTAAAATCTGGGTTTCCTAATGCACCCCTTATTGAATTTTCACATTCTACATACTCTTGGTATACAGTATCTTTACTTTCATATACTCTTTTATAATCATGTGAATATCCATGATTAGCTATATAATGTCCTTCTGCAAACTCTCTTTTTAAAGTATCAGGATATAAATCAACTCTAGCTCCAAGTACAAAAAATGTTGCTTTTACATCATTTTCTTTTAATATATCCAATATCTGTGGTGTAACATCTCTTGATGGTCCATCATCAAATGTTAAATATACTTGTTTTTCATCTGACGCATATATATCTTTTATAAGTTGATGTGCATTTTCTCTTTGCACTGGCATAATTTCCATTTCTATATTATGCTCTGCTATTTGAAAATGATTTCCTTCATAAGTTACTACTTCATTCTTATCTTTTTTGCTAGATTTTTTCTTTTCAGTAGCATTAGTTTTCTCTTCTTTACCTATTTCTGAAGATTTTATTTTATCCTTATTTATTATATTATATGAAATAGAAGAACTAAAAAACACTATTAAAAAACTTATTATAATAATAGCTATAACAAGTATTACTTTTTTTATATTTAATTTTTCTTTTTTTACTAATCCTAATTCTTCGTCATTCATTCCATATAACATTTTTATTTTCCTCTTCTTATCTCTCGACTATATTATTATATAGCATTTAATTAAAATTTCAAGTATTTATTGACATTTTTTAACGTATAATGTCGAATATTAATATTTATTATAAAACTTATATAATATTTTATTCTGATAAAATTATATTGTTTATCTAATATAATTTAAATTTTAAAAATAAATTTATAGAGTTTTTATCTATATAGATAAAAACTCTATTTCTACTTTATATTTTATTTTTTTATATAATTAAAACTATATATTTTCTAGACAAAAACTACGTCTCCGTGTCTAATCTATTCATCTTTAGTAGCATTTATCTTTAATAATTTGAAAATTTCAACAATTAATAATGGTGCAAATACTAAAGCTATTGTTTCTTCTAATTTGTGTAATGGTAAAACAGCTATTCCAAATATATCTCTTAATGCTGGTACTACTAAAACTGTTATCATTAAAGCTGCTGATACTACTATTGCTAATATTAATTTTCCATTATTAAATGGATTAGTTTTAAAAATTGATTCTTTATTATTTCTAATATTAAATACATGTACAAGTTCTGAAAGAGCAAGTACTGTAAATGCCATTGTTTCTCCAATCGCTATTTTTTCTGGTACTGATACACCTTCTGTTGCAAGACCTAATACAAAAGCTGCAAGTGTAAGTAATCCTATCATAATTCCTTGATATATAATTCTCCAAGTCATTCCTTTTGTAAAAATACCTTTTGTATTTTTCATTGGTTTCTTTTTCATTATTCCTTTTTCTGCTGGATCAACTGCTAATGCTAATGCTGGAAGTGAATCAGTAACTAAATTTATCCATAATATTTGTACTGGTAATAAAACATCTAATTCATTAATATATTCTGATGTAATTCCAAATTTGCTTGCAAATACTGGTGTTAATAATATTGCTAAAAATAGTACAACTATTTCTCCAACATTACTTGATAATAAAAATGCTATTGCTTTTAATATATTATTATATATTCTTCTTCCCTCTTCAACTGCAGATACTACTGTTGCAAAATTATCATCTGTTAAAATAACATCAGCAGCCTCTTTTGCAACATCAGTTCCAACAACTCCCATTGCACATCCAATATCTGCTTTTTTTAGTGCTGGTGCATCATTTACACCATCACCTGTCATTGCAACAATTTCTCCATTAGCTTGCCATGCTTTTACTATACGTACTTTATGTTCAGGTGAAACTCTTGCATAAACTGAGATATTTCTTACCTTTTTTGCAAGTTCTTCATCTGTCATCTTTTCTAATTCACTGCCTGTTATTGCTTCCTTTTCATCTTTTAATATACCTAATTCTTTAGCTATTGCTGTTGCAGTAATTTTATGATCTCCTGTAATCATAACTGTTTTTATTCCAGCTGATATACATTTCTTTACAGCCTCTTTTGCTTCTTCTCTTGGTGGGTCTATCATTCCAACCATACCAATAAATGTTAATCCTGTTTCTAATTTTTTTATATCTTCATCTGATAAAGGATGATTTACTATTTTATATCCTGCTGAAAGAACTCTTAAAGCTCCTTCTGCCATTTTTTTATTGCAATCTTGTATTCTTTGCTTATAATTATCTAAGTCTGCTAAAACTTCTCCATTTTTTTGATATGAACTACAACATTTTAATAATTCATCTACACCACCTTTAGTGTAAACTACAAATTTTTCTCCAACTTTATGAACTGTTGTCATTAATTTTCTATCAGAATCAAATGGTAACTCTGCAATTCTTGGATAATTTTCTAAATTAAAGTTCATTTTATTCCCCATATCAATCAATGCTGTTTCTGTTGGATCTCCAGTTAATGTTCCGTCTTCTGCTTTTTTTGTATCATTGCAAAGCATATTAGCTTCAAATAATAAATTTAATTCATCATTAAATTCTTTGATACTTTCTAAATCTACTAATTCTCCATTTGCAAAAACTTTTTTTACTGTCATTTTATTTTGTGTTAATGTACCTGTTTTATCTGAGCATATAACAGATGCACTACCTAATGTCTCAACTGCTGGTAATTTCTTTACTATTGCATTTCTTTTTACCATTCTTTGTACACCTATTGCTAAAACTATTGTTGATACTGCTGCTAATCCTTCTGGAATTGCTGCTACTGCTAAAGAAACTGCTGTCATAAACATATTAAGTGGTGCTTTACCATATAAAATACCTACTCCAAATATTATTACACAAATAACTAATGCAACTATACCTAATGTTTTTCCTAAATTATTTAATTTAATTTGAAGTGGTGTTTGGCTATCTTCTGTTTCATTTATCATTTTAGCAATTTTACCAACTTCTGTTTTCATACCAGTTTCAACTACTATGCCTTTTCCTCTACCATATGTTACTAGGCTTGAAGAAAATAACATATTTTTTCTATCACCTATTCCTATATTTTCATCTTCAATAGTATCTGACATTTTTTCAACTGGTACTGATTCTCCTGTTAATGCTGATTCTTGTGATTTTAGGTTTACTGCTTCAATTATTCTTAAATCTGCTGGAATATAATCTCCTGTATCTAATAAAACAATATCTCCTGGAACTAAGTCTGCTGATTGAACTACAGTTAATTTTCCATCTCTTATTACTTTAGCAACATGGCTACTTAGCTTCTGCAATGCTTCTAAGGATTTTTCAGCTTTATTTTCTTGTGCTACACCTATAATTGCATTTACTATTACTACTATTAATATTATAAATGTATCTGCAATTCCTTCTCCTTGCTGAACTCCTACAATACCTGAAACAATAGCTGCAATAATTAAAACAATAATCATAAAGTCTTTAAATTGCTCTAAAAATTTTTGAAATAATGTTTTCTTAGATTTTGCTTTTAGTTCATTGTGTCCATATTTTTCATATCTTTTAGATACTTCCTCTGAACTTAAACCTTTTTCTACATCTGTTCCAAGTTTTTTAGTTACTTCTTTTTCTGGTAAATTAAACCATTTTTCTTCCATCTTAATTCCTCCTAATTAATATATTTTTAAAATTTTATTAATGTCATAAAATGTTCCATTATTTGTAATCACTATATCAAAAGCTTCATTAAAATGCTCTAAATTTTCTTCTATCTTTTCTTCTAAAAATCCCACAGTTATTGCATTCTCTTTATCATTTTCAGAAATCATCTTTAAATCAGCTACTCCGTCTCCTAATAATAAAATATTTTTTCTATTTTTCAAAAGCTCCTTTGATGTTTTATCTAATTTTACTATATTTTTATTAAGAGCATGGATTGTATCTCCTTTTAAATTTTTTATATGTCCATTTTCAAAATTTATATAATTACTTACAATATGTATATTATCAAAATAGTCATTTTCAAATTTTAAAAACTCTTCTATAATATTCCCAATTCCTGCTGAAATTATAATTACTGGTATTTCTAATCGTTTCATTTCATGCAAAAATTCTTTTGCACCTTCTCTATATTTTAGCTCACCATTTAAAATTCCTTTTTTTATGCCATTTTCTTTTATTCCATACTCAAAAAACAAATTTATATTTGTTTCCCACCAATTACTCATAGCTTGTGACTTTTCTTCGTCAGAAATATTACCATCAATTTCTATTGGTCTATAATAATTATATAAATCTGTTCTTTTTTTAGTATATTCTTCTGCTATTTCATTTGAATCTACTAAAGCATTCCATGTGCTATTTGAACTTCTATCAGTAATTGTTTTATCAAAATCTGCTACAACATAAAAATTATCTTTTTCTAATTTAATATTTTCAATTTTTTCTTTATTATTTATATAAATCATACTAGCTCCTTATTTATTTAATAGTATAAGTCTACATTCTATATATTTGATAAAAATTTTACAATTTGGTTTGATAATTCCTCTTCTTTTCCTGTATAACTATGATCTGCTCCATCTATATAATTTATATCTTTTTTGCTATTATTAATTTTTCTACTTACTAATTCCACTAATTCTTTAGCATCTTGTTCTATCATTTCATTTACATTTCCCCATCTCATAAAAAGTGGTATATCAATATTATTTAATTCATTAAATTCAAACTTTTCATCATGGTAACAAGAAAAATTTATATCATTATTATATTTTGCATATTTTAAAAATGTTTTTACACTTATTAAATGAATAAAACTTTCTTTTGGCATTATATCATATATTTCTCTTCTTGCTTCTTTATCTTCTGCCAATTTAAGCATATTTAAAAAATTTTTGTTCAAATATATTTTTAGCGCTCTTGGAATATCTACTAAAGATAATAAAACTATTCCTTTTATGTATTTTATAATTTCAGAATTTTCTTCTTTTAACTTATTATAGGTATAAACTACTTTGCTTGAACCTAAACTATGTCCTTGTAAAAATATCTCTTCATATCCTAATTCTATTGCTTTTTTAATAGCACCTTTTATATCATAATACGAATCTGTCATATCTTCAAAAGTAGTTCCGCCTAAAATTCTTGTTACACTACCATCTTGATTCTTTTTCTTTACGTCTTTAACAAGTTCACTACCTCTATTATTATATCCCAAAAAGTCTATATCATTTTTTATTACATTTTCTGCAATAATTCTTTCTCTTTTTTTAAAGCAATTACTATCCATTCCATGTGTAGCAATTAATATTTTCTTTGAATTATTACTCATTATAAATCCATTATTCAAAACACCATCAGTTGCATAAAAATCAATTAATTTAGTAACCATATACATACCTTTCTACAATAAAATTAAATCAATATATTTATATCATAAATAAGTTAATTTTACTATAAAATTACTAACTCTTTTGTATTATTTGCTACAATATAAAAAGACTCTTAAAGAAACAAATCATTAATTTGCTTCTTTAAAAGTCTCACTTACCTTTTTAAGGTTACTAACCAGATTAATATCGAGATTGTTGACTAGTAATTTATAAGTTACTCCCTTTTAAATATTTCTAAAAAGATTATACTAAATAATTTTTATTTTTTCAAGTATTTTCCATAATATTTTTATCACTCAAATCTTTTTATAAATAAAATATTTATTCTTCAAAATCTTTTTAATAATTAATTTTTAATTTAGTAGTATTGCTATTTACTAAGTTTTAACTTATAATAGAAAAAAATTATTTAATTTGTCATTTTATCATTATAATTTTTCTTATACTTAAAAGCAAAAATATATTGGAGTTATTTATGGAATACAAATATAATAAAAATAATATAAATCAGAATTTAATAAAATATATTGAAAGTACTATATTTCCTGAATACGAATTAAATGAAGCAGGCCATGGTATAGAACATATATTAAGTGTAATTAATCGTTCTTTTGAAATAGCTAAAAATTATGATGTTGATTTAAACTTAGTATATGTTATAGCAGCTTATCATGATATTGGTCATCACATTGATAGAAAAAATCACGAAAAAGTTTCAGCTGATATTATGATAAAAGATGAAAATCTTAATAATTTTTTCACTAATGATGAATTACATATAATAAAAGACGCTATTGAAGATCATAGAGCTTCTACTGGTATAGAACCTAGAAATATATATGGAAAAATAGTATCTGCTGCTGATAAAACTTTAACTATTGATGATGCAATTAGTAGAACATATTTTTATACTAAAGAACATAATTCTAATTTCTCAAAACAAGAAATTCTTGAAGAAATTTATAATCATCTTGATAAAAAATTTGGAGAAAATGGATATGCTAAAATTTATATAAAAGATGAACACTTTGAAAATTTTAAAAAAGAACTTATACTTCTTTTAAAAGATAAATCTACTTTTTTAAAAAAAGTTAATGAAGTTATAAAAAATACAAAAAGTGAGCACTAATAGTGTACTGAACAAAAAAATTGGACATTTTTTTGACTATGTACTAGGCAACTTGGGAATGAACTCTGTATTGTATAAGGCTCATTCCCTTTTATTTGTTATAAAATAAATTATACATATTCTTCTAATTTTTTCTCTTTAATAAATTTCTTAAATTCACTATTCCAAAGTTCATCTGAAACAGATCCTTTTACATTTTTAGTGTCAATATTTGCTAATTTGCGAACTCTATTAACAAATTCTAAAGTATAGTTCTCTCCATCTTTAAGATTCATTAATGCAAGTTTTGCCCAGTTCCCTACTTCTTCATAATACTTACTTTCTTTATAATATCTTTCTAATTTTTCATAATCATGCTCTAATACCACTTGTTCATATGTAATATTTTCTCTGCCATCTATTGTTAAAATCCCATATCTACCACCCACTCCATCTAATGGCATTCCAAGTGAGCTTGGATTGATAAAATAATGATTATTATACTCTTTATAATATCCTAAATGTGTATGTCCATGTAAATAAACATCAAAATCATATTTATTTATTAAATTATCAAATTTTTCATAGTCATTTTCATCAAAACTATCTCTAATAAAGTCTGGTGAACCATGACAACATAAAATTTTTGCGCCCTCAATTTCTAAATTTTTATATAGAGGCAAGCTCCTAATATATTCTAAATTCTCTTTAGATAAACTTTTATATGTATAAACAATATTTTTAAATTGTTCGCAATCATATTTACTAATATCAAAATTATCAAAAAAGAATTCTTCCTTATTTCCCATTATTATAGCTAAGCTATTTTGTTTTTTTATTAATTCTAAAACCTCATTATTATCAAAGCCATCTAAAACGTAATCACCAAGAAAAATAAAATCATTAATTCCTCTTTTTTGTATATCTTCTAATGCTTTTTTGAAATATATAATATTAGCATGAATATCAGCTATAATAGCAATTTTTCTCATTTAATCCTCCTATTAAAAATTAAATAAAGTTCTCTCCAAATATGCCGTGAGAGAACTTTATTATTGTTAATTAGATTAAGAAGATTTAGTTGCGCACAATGTTTCATCATATAATATCTACTACTTTACCTTTCATTCAGAAAAAAACTATCGCATCAATTATCAACATATACGGTTGTATTATTACGGTTGGAATCGGCCTTAACTCCTACAACGTTCGTGCAATATACGTTTCCTTCTGTATCTACAAGCTCATGTTCTGTGTTAACATAATAGTATTTATTCTGATAATTCTCAAGATAGAAAAGAAAATCATCAGCTATCCTCTGAAAATCTGCAGTTTCTGCATCATACACATAAACACAATATTCGCTTGTAATAATACATGGTGTACTGGCGCTCTCCGTTTTGGTTATATACTCAATACTAATAGTAGTAGCCTCATCCTCAAAGGTAAATTCCTTTTGATTGCCATCCTCATAATCAACAATCACTTTACTATAAGGATTATGTGCCCGTACACTTGATACTCCCTGTATTCCCGTACAGAGTGTCTGCGAAACCATAGGCTGATCATTCTCATGTTCTTTTATGATGACATAGCCATTGTTTTCTGCGTTCTCAATGGAGTCTGTAATAAAATGACTTTCTTCCTCCACTTTTGAAGCACACCCTGTCATAAGGAACATAGCAATTAATAAACACCATATCTTTTTCATTCTGTTTTCTTTGCCTTTCTTTGATGTAAAAAAATTAGCGGTTGCAAGATTAAATATGATGTGCACAACTTACTTCTTTCTAAAATTAACTCTTACTAGTACACTAACCAGTATATAAAACATATTACCACCATAACATAAGTAGTGATTTTGTGGGAACATTCCCAAACATATCATTATTTTAGCACAGTTTGAGCTAAAATACAACTGTTAACTTATTTTTCAGCATTTTGTATTATATAACACATTTTAAATCTTAAAATCTAAATAAGAAATTAGTTAATACTGTATAAATTTCTGGTCTTTCAACAATCTCTTTATTTTCTCTCATTTTCTCTATTGTTAATAAATCGACAAATTTAACTGCTTGTACTTCTTCCTTTTGAAAATGTAAAACTTTATCATCAACTCCTGATGTTCTCAAAATAAAGAAATCATAAAATTGTCTTTCTATAAAATCATCTCTAAATTTTTCTTCTTTTCTATAACAATACATATATCTAAAGTCTTTTATTTCCGTTCTATATCCAAGTAATACACTTACCTCTTCATTTATTTCTCTTGCAGCAGCTGATAAAGCATCTTGACCTGATGAAATATGTCCTGCAACAGAAATATCCCACATACCAGCATTTTTTTCTTTATTTGCACTTCTTTGTTGTAATAATATTTCATTTTTTTCATTTATTATTGCAACAGCTATACATCTATGCCATAATCCTCTTCTATGTACTTCGTCTCTTGATAATATTTCTCCTGTAAATATTCCATTTTCATCTAGTACGTCAATTAGTTCTGTACTCATATATTCCTCCTACAATTAATACATTTAACATAAATTAAATATCTTCTAATATTAAATCAATTAAATTCATTGTTTCAATATTTTCTGATTTAAAATTATTTTTGTTAATAAATTCATCCATTTCTCCAATATATCCATGTAAGTATAAATCCTGGACTCCTCCAGAAGCACTTGTTAAATAAGGTTTTATTGTAATTTCTTCTTCATCTAAAGTTTGCCAACGATTACTTCTTGTAATTCCTTGATCTAAATGGTAGTGTACTTCTCTCACTCCATCATTATATACATATCCATTTTCTCCTGTTACTGTAATAGTTTCTCTTTTTCCTTTCCAAGAAGATAATCCAATAAAATTAACATTTCCTATTACACCATTTTTAAATTTTATAATAGATGTTAAACTAACATTATTATCTACGGAATTAGAAAAAGTTTTTACATCTTCTACTTCTCCCAAAAGCCAAACTAATAAATTAACAAAATGAATTCCACCTTTTTTTAAGAAAATTTCATTATTCCATCCTACTCTACCAGAAGTAATATAAAATTCCGCATTAAATTGTTTTATTTTTCCAAACTCTTTAGAATTCATAATTTCTTTCATTTTTTGATAACAAGGGCTAAATCTTTTCATAAATCCAACCATAACTTGAGAGTTCTTTTCCTTTGCAATACTTTCTAACTCTTTTGCCTCTTCAGTAGTCATTCCCATTGGTTTTTCTACAAATAGTTTTTGAATACCGAAATTTAAACAACTTTTAGTAATCTCATATTGTTTCTCTGCTGTTTTACAAATTACTAATATATCTGGTTTTTCTATTTGTAACATTTCTTTATAATCAGAATATGCCTTTATTCCATCAAATTCTTTTTCATTTTCTAAATATTCACTAGCTATTGCAGATATTGAAACTCCTATTTCTTTTAATGATGGAATTATATTTTGTCTTGCGTGTATTCCATTGCCAATTATACATACTTTTTTCATTTAATTTTTCCTCTTTTACGATTTTTTTATCTAGAAGAATTATCAGAATAACCATCAAATTTTATAATTTTACTTGTTTTTTCTTGTTGTCTATTTTTTATATATTCTTTTATTGCTTCTCTTACTTTTTCTGGTATATTTTTTGTGCTTTTACATTTCCCTTGGTCATCTAATATAATTCCTCCAACAAATGCTGGTTCATCTTGATTACTTGCTCTATCTAAATTTTCAGTAGTAACTATTTCTCCCAAAGCAAAATTTAATCCTGCTAATTTTTTATTTAAAAAATATTCAGTTAAGTTTTTTCCATCTGTCCATAATACAACATCTTCATATTCAAAAGGTCTTACAAATTGAATTGGTCCAGAATCCTGTTTTTTTACTGTTGATTCTCCTATTTGTGCTGATCCTATATATGCATATTTATTATCATCAGTTTTTATTACTTCTTCTGGCTCAAATCTATAGTATAAAGCCTCCATATTTATTCCTGCGAAATTAATTTTCTTTCCTTGCTCTAACCAGCAGTTTTGTTTTGAAAGTACCATTCCACCGCCTATATCAACTTTTACAGACTCTTTATCTCTCATAAGTTGTTTTCTTTTATCTTCTTCTCTTTCATCAGATAAAAATTGTTCTATGTCTTGACTAACTTCACTACTATATGTAAATTTACCATTTTTTTCCTTTAGAATTGTTCCTAAAACAAAATCTGGTTTTCCAAAATATGTCATATGTCCTTCTAATCTTTCCTGCGATTCCCCTATTTTAGAATAATATTCATCACGTCTCTTTTCAGCATTTTGCTGTGAAAGAATTTTCTGAAACAAAATATTTCCATCATAATGAGATACAATTTCTGATAACGGAACATTAGATTGTATTACTCCAATTGCATTATCTGCTCCTGTAACAATTCCTCTATAAACAAATCTATTATTTTGTGAATCATTCTTTATTTCTGTTACAGCTGTAAATTGAGACTCATCTTGTAAATAAGCATTTTTTATATAATAATTTCTTAAATCTCCAGATGTATCTTCATGTACCTGAATTGTTCTAGTATCATCAGGACTTATTTCTTTATTTAATAATTTTGCTTTCCACAATGTTAATTTTCTTTTAAATTCTTCTTTCTTTTTTCTTTTATTATATTCTTTTTCACTTCTCTTTGTAATTTCAGTTGACATTTTTAATTTCCTTTTACTATTTCTTGGTGGAGGTGGTGAGAGTCGAACTCACGTCCAATAATTCTTCCACATAAACTTCTCCGAGTGCAGTTTATTATCAATATTCCTTTAAATCTACTTAATAAACAAAGTTTATTTAAAGTATCTCTATTAAAATTCCTATTAGTATAAAGAGAACATACTAACTTCGTTTCCTACTAATCATCGCCTTATCTTAAGCCGTAGGTTGCAAAAGTAAGACGTCGCTGGCTTAGGCAGCGAATGCTAATTCTTTATTATCAGCGTTTATATTTATTTTATGCCTTTTTAAGTGGCCTGGCATCTCCACTACTCGCTATTTATACTTCTAAATTACTGTCGAAACCAAATACACCCCCATATTACACATATATCATTATACTATTATTATATATTTTTTTCAAGCTGAATATTCTTGATTTTTAAGTAATTTTAGCACCAACAGTAAATTTCATTGATTTTTTTTAAAGTTTAACATATAATAATAAAGTAAATTTATATAATTATATTTTTATGAAATTAAATCCAAATTTAAAGAAATATTAATTTTTTTAAAAGAAAGAGATTCATTTATGAAAAAAATTATTTTTAAAGGCTGTGGAACAGCTATTATAACACCTTTTGATCAAAATGGTGTTAACTTTGATGAATTCAAAAAACTAATTGAATTTCAAATTTCAAACAAGGTAGATAGTATTATTGTTTGTGGTACAACTGGAGAATCCTCAACAATGACTTTAGAAGAAAGAAAACAAACTATTAAATTTGCAGTTGATACTGTTGCTGGACGTATTCCTGTTATTGCTGGAACTGGTGGTAACTGTACACAATCAGTTATTGAATTTACTAAATGGGCTGAAAGCGCTGGTGTAGATGCTGCTTTAATAGTAACACCATATTATAATAAAACTACACAAGATGGTTTAGTAGCACATTATTCTGCTATTGCAAAAGAAACAAATTTACCTATAATTTTATATAGTGTACCAAGCAGAACTGGTGTAAATATCTTACCTCAAACTTGTTTAAAATTATCAGAAATAGAAAATATTGTTGCAATAAAAGAAGCTAGCGGTAATCTTTCTCAAATTGCAGAAATTGCAAATCTTTGTAAAGATAACCTACATATCTATTCTGGAAATGATGATCAAATAACATCAATTTTAGCTGTTGGTGGTATCGGAGTAATATCTGTTCTTTCTAATATTGTACCAGAATTTACACATAATATAGTATACAATTTTGAAAATGGAAATTTAAAAGAATCTATCGATTCTCAAATAAAATCTATACCACTTGTTAAAGCATTATTTAGTGAGGTTAATCCAATCCCTGTAAAAGCTGCTTTAAATATGCTTGGATATAATGTTGGTACTCCTCGCCTACCTTTACTTGAAATGAGTAAAAATGGTAAAGATAACTTAAAAAGTGAATTATTAACATTTGGTTTATTAAAATAATATGCTAAAATAAATTTATGTATTTTATAATATAATTTTTAATATAAAAGGAGTTTTTTAGGTGGACATTATAAAGGAAAATAATTCAGACTTAACAATTGCTGAGCCAACTATTGATGAATTCAAATCAATTATTAAAGATATAACTTCAAATGAAAATATACTTGCTCTTAAAGAACGTATCCAACATGCAAGTAATTCAAGATTTTATCATTGTTTATGTGTTTCATACTATACGTATGTAATATGTAAAAAATTAGGTTTAGATTATACATCTGCTGCAAGAGGTGCTATGCTCCATGATTTTTACTATTATGATTGGAGAGATAAACATGTTGAAGGACAAAAAAAATTTCATGCTTTTAGACATCCTCGTATTGCTTTAAATAATGCTAAAGATTTATTTGAACTTAATGAAATAGAACAAGATATAATAGTTAAACATATGTGGCCTCTTACAATAATACTTCCAACTTATAAAGAAAGTTATATTGTTACATTAGTTGATAAATATTGTGCCACCTATGAACTTTTTAAAACAATAAAAAGAAAATTAAAAATATGCAAGTAAATATATAGTTTATAGATTTTTTCTTTAAAATCTAAATAAATAATAAAAGGTAAAAAAATATGGTAAAAGTTTTAATTAATGGTTGTAATGGAAAAATGGGACAAGAAGTTGCAAAAGAAATAGCAATAACTCCAGAAATAGAAGTATTATGCGGATTTGATAGAGTTGATACTGGAGATAATAATTTTCCAGTATTTACTGATATAAATGATATTAATTTAATTCCAGATGTAATAATAGATTTTTCAGTTCCAGAAGCTACATTTAAAATATTAGAATTTGCAAATAAAAATAAAATTCCTACAGTAATAGCAACAACTGGGCTTTCTGATGAAGATTTAGAAAAAATTAAAAATTATTCTAAAAACTTCCCTATTTTTAGGTCTTCTAATATGTCATACGAAATTAATTTAATGTCAAAGCTAGTAGCTCAGCTTGCACAAAAATTATCTGATTCTGATATTGAAATTATTGAAACACATCATAATAGAAAAATTGATAGTCCAAGCGGAACTGCCATAATTTTAGCTGATAGTATAAATAATGCTTTAGATAACCAAATGCATTATGAATATGATAGACATAGCAAACGTGAAAAAAGAGACAAAAAAGAAATTGGTATCCACTCTATAAGAGGTGGAAATGAAGTTGGAAAACATAGTGTAATCTTTTTTGGAAATAATGAAAGCTTGGAAATTACTCATAATGTTCTTTCAAGAGCTGTATTTGCCTCTGGATCAATAAAAGCTGCCAACTTTATAGTTCACAAAGATAATGGTTTATACGATATGAATGATATGTGTTAAAATGATTAAATCTATATATTATAAAATAAAAATGATGCAAATAAAACTTGCACCATTTTTATTTTAACGCTTAAATTTGAAATTAATATTTTATACATCAATTTCTCTTATTCTAATCAATAATCAAAATGATATAAGATATTTCCAGAACAGAAATTTTGAATAAAATGATAGGTTTATAGCTTTTTATTGTCTATGTATTTGTTCTTGTGACAAATCTTTAAAAAACCTTTATTTAATAGGAAATATAAAGTACTTTTCTATTAAATAAAAAAAAAGCAAGTACTATAAACTTTCTTTTCTTGAAAGTCTAAGTTTCTTGCCCCTATTTATTTTCTTATTTTTTTAAACTTGATTTTTAAAAGAACTAAAATCTTTTGATTTATTTTTGATTAGAATGTTATTATTATAAATAATTTTTTTCTAAAAATCAAGCTTTTGTAATATTTTAATATAAAAAGTCTAATTTTTCTATTAAATACAAATTTAAATAAAATTTTATACTTTTTTGATATTATTTTTTTCTTCTTATTATCCAACCATTTTCTACTTTTGTTGGTATTTTTAATATAACCTTTTGTTCTGCTTTTCCTGGATTTACAGTATTAATCTCTTCAAAAGTTTCTGCATCCCATAATTTATCAATTTTAAATTCTAAGCATTCTATTTTTCCAGGAATAATTAATTCTAAAGAATCTCCTACACTTAGCTTATTTCTTATTTCAATTAAAGTTCTATCATCTATTTCTTTTATAACTTTTCCACCAAATTCATAATCAGCATTATATTGTCTTCCAGAATAATCTTGGAAGTCTTTATTATTTCTATCATTAAAATAAAATGTTGTAAGCCCTCTAGTTTTTGTTTTCTCTAATTCTTTTAAATATTTATCTCCATCAAAACTATTTGGATCTCTCATATAATCATCTATTGCATTTCTATAAGCATTTACTACTGTTGCTACATAATATTCTGTTTTCAATCTTCCTTCAATCTTTAAACTATTTATTCCCATATCAATAATTTCTGGAATTTCTTTTATTAAACATAAATCTTTAGAAGAAAATATATATGTACCTTTTTCATCAGTTTCAACTGGCATTAAATTTCCAGGATTATTTGTTTCTTCAACATACACATTAAAAGCCCATCTACAACTTTGAGCACAGTCTCCTAAATTTCCACTTCTTCCAGCTAAAAATTCACTTAAAAAACATCTTCCAGAATATCCAAAGCATAAAGCACCATGTGCAAACATCTCAATATCTAAATCTTCTGGCTTATTTTGCATTATTTCTTTTATCTGCTCTTTATTTAGTTCTCTACCTAAAATAATTCTTTTTGCACCATTTCTATGCCAAAATTTGCAAGTATGATAACTTACAGTATTTGCTTGTGTACTTATATGTATTTCTGTATCAGGTGCATATTCTCTAACTACATCTACTACCCCACCATCTGAAATAATAATAGCATCTACTTTCAATCTATTTAATTCTACTGCTTGTTTTTTTATTTCTTCATATGTATCATCCCATGCATAAATATTAATAGCTGCATGTACTCTTTTTCCTATACTATGCGCATATTCAATAGTTTTAGCTAAATCATCATCTCCTACTTCTGATCTTGAACGTAATGATAACTTAGGTGTTCCACAGTATACTGCATCTGCTCCATACATAAAGGCTATCTTAGCTTTTTCAAAAGAACCCGCTGGAGCTAATAATTCAATTTTTTTCATATTAAAATCCTCACTTTGTGTGATAATTATTATCAATTTAATCATTATTTTATCAAATAACTGATAAAAAGTCAAAAAGTAAGTCTTATATAAAACTAATAAAAACCTATTTTCATTTATTATACATTAACTAAAACTAATTTAACTTTTATCTATATTTAGAACTATTCTGTCGTTTATTGTCTTAATAATATATTGTTTTTTTCTTCCAAATGTGGTATAATTAATTAGTTTGATTAATTATTAAAATAATAAAATACATATTTACAAAATATTATATAGGAGTTTTTATGCAAGATAAAAAAACTTTTTGGGAAGTAGATGAAATTGATTTAAATTTAAGGCATTATTCTGGACATCCCATTGATGTAATTAAAAAAATAAAATATAACATTGAAGAATTTTTAAGTAATTCTAAAGTAGATGATAAAACAAGATCAATATACTCAGCAATATACAATTCTTTAGATTATTACTTAAATGTTTCAACTATGCCTTCTCCTGGAGATTTCTCAAATGAAGAAACTTTCTTATCATATTCTATAAAAAACTTTAACAATGATTATAAATATTTATCTAATAAATATGATTCTAAAGATCCTACTGACGCACCTGTTATTTCTTTAAACTGCAGAATAAAATCACCCTTAAGTTTTATGGAAAAAGTTAAAGAAAAAATTTCAACATATTTAGAAAAAGATAGAGATTTAAGATATTTTAATGAAAGTTTAAGAGATTTAATTGGTCTTAGAATAGTAATTAATCCACCAAAAGAAATCAAATGTCAAGGATTAGAAGCAGAAAGTAATTTTTTATACCAAGTTTATTATGACTTAATGAGCTATCATGGAATAAACAATCAAAATCAAACTAATCTACAAGTAAATCAATATAGATTTATTCCCGTAAACACACGTTATGATGCAAAAAAGTTATCTGATATAAAAAAAAGACCTACTATTTCAGGATTTTCAGAAGCTATTACTTCTGGTAAATCAGTTATTTATATACCTAAAAGCAGACCTGATATAATAGAAGCTCCTCATGTTGATGCTGTACTTAAAGATTTTAATAAATGGCCAAAATTTTCTGGATATCAAAGTTTACATACCTGTGTTATTCCATACTATTCTGATTATGTAGAAAATTTAAGCTTACCGCCATATATTATTCCGCCCGCTTCTTATGATTATGCTATAGAATATCAATTAAGAACTCAAATACAAGATGATCATGCAGAACGTGGCGCTGCTTCACATAAGTTTTCTTATAAACCAACTGAATCATTATATCATAGACTTGCTGTACCTTTTTTTATTACTTTTGATGATCCAAAATATCAATTTAATGCATTTACTGAATCAGAAAAAACCTTAAAACTGAGAACTTTTGGCGAATCATATGAAAAATTTTATGGTCATCCTTTTGAAGAAAGATTTAATATATCTTTCAAAGATTTTAGAAATAAATTTAGCCTTGACGATAGAAATGCTATTTTAGCTGATAAAAAACATGTACGTTATGATAAAGAAAATGACAGATATTACTTAGAAGATGCTGTAGTACCTATGTTTCTTACTGTTGATGAAGTAGGTAACTTAAGTAGTATTTTAAATTGTAAAGAGCCTACTGAAGAAATAGCTAAACTTTTTGATAGCTGTGGTGTAACAGATTCAATAATTCCAGCAAATAATAATAATAATAATAATAATAATAGAACTACAAAAAAATCTAAAGTTTCATCTAACTCTTCTATACAGATTTATCCAGTTGCTGGAGTTAATCATGAATTAGAAGTTAATAAAACAAATAATAGTAAAGATATAACACATACTTCTAAATCAAATGCTAAAGCTAAAACTAGCAAATATGATGGTAATGATGCAAGATAATTAATAATATAAAATTAGAGCCTATGATTTCTTATCAAATTAAAAGAAGCATAGGCTCTCTATATTTATATTATAATACTAATAATTATTAGATATTTCTTTCTTTAAGTAGTCCTTTCCTTCATCTTTATTAAGTACTTTCATATTTATATTTTCTTTTTCTAATTCTTTTAATATACATAAGGTTTCATCTTCTGAGTCTAAATCAATTACTACTAAATTATTGTAAAAATTTCTTCCTAAAGATACTTCTCTTATATAATTTTCTATACCATCTTCTGCATTTTTTACAGTCATAATTAATTTTACATTTTCTTCAATCTTTCTATATGTATTATTTCTAGTCACTTCTTGTATCATTACTAAAATTCCATATACTGCAAAACACCAAATAATACCATAAATAAAAGCTTCTAACATAATTTATCTCCTTTCTTTTTTGTCTTGTTATATTTTATGTATATTTTAGTAATTATGTGAAGTAATTAGAATTTATTTATGTAAAATTCAGATTATTACATATTAAAAACTTGTTTTATTCATTAAAAATAAAAAAGAAGCCTTTTAAATATATTTTAAATATATTTTGGGCTTGCTTTTTCTTTATTAATTTTAAAATTGCATCTATCTAAAATTAACATTCTATGCATTTTTGAGTGTGCTATTTTTATAGCACTAATTTTATACTAACATTAAAATTGCTTGTTTACCATTGTCACCACGTCTTGGTTCCATTTTTAATATTTTAGTATATCCACCAACTCTTCCTTCATATTTTGGAGCTAATTCATTAAATAATTTATCTAATAAGTCAACTCCTTCAACTTTGTTAACTTTTTTCATTATTTTTCTTCTAGCATTTAATCTTGTTGGCATATCTTTTTGTCTTTTTTCCATTTTTTCTTCTTTAACAACTTTTAAGTATTCTTTTCCATTTTTACTTGTTACTTTTTCTGTAACTTTTTTACCATTGTTATCTAATTTTGCTTTAACAACTTTTACTTCTACTTCTTCAAAGTTTTTATGTTCTTTAACAGCTAATGCTATAATGCTATCAGCTAAAGATTTTACTTCTTTTGCTCTAGCTTCTGTTGTAACTATTTTACCATTTAATAATAAATCAGTTGTTTGACACTTTAGCATTGCTAATCTTTGATCAGTTGGTTTTCCAAGTTTTCTTGTACCTGCCACTTTGTTTTCCACCTTTCTTAAATAATTATTCTTCTTCTGATGTGAAGTTTAAACCTAAAGCAATTAATTTGTTTGTAACTTCGTCTAATGATTTTTTACCAAGATTTCTAACTTTCATCATATCTTCTTGTGATTTATTTGCTAAATCTTCTACTGTTGCAATTCCTGCTCTCTTCAAGCAGTTATATGATCTTACAGAAAGTTCTAATTCCTCTATAGGCATCTCTAAAACTTTCTCTTTCTTTGATTCTTCTTTTTCAACCATAACTTGAGTATTTCTAGCTGTTTCTGATAAGTCTATAAATAGTTCTAAATGACCAGTCATAACTTTTGCAGCTAAACTTAATGCTTCAAATGGTTTTAAACTACCATCTGTCCAAACTTCAATTGTTAATTTATCATAATCTACCATTTGACCAACCCTAGTATTTTCAACAGAATAGTTTACTTTTTTTACTGGAGTAAATATAGAATCTATTGGTAATACATCTATTGGATTATTATCTTTTTTATTTTTCTCAGCAACATTATATCCTCTACCTCTGTTTACAGTCATCTCCATGTGTAAATCTGCATTTGCTGATGTTGTTGCTATATGTAGTTCTGGATTTAATATTTCAACTGTTCCATCTGTTACAATATCTGCAGCTTTAATTTCTCCAGCACCTTTAAAATCAATTCTTATAATTTTTTCGTCATTATCAAAAACTTTAAGTCTTACATTCTTTAAATTAACAATTAACTCAGGAACGTCTTCTACAACACCTTGTACTGTAGAAAACTCATGTACTACGCCGTTTATCTTAACACTTGTTATAGCAGCTCCTGGTAATGATGATAATAAAATTCTTCTTAAAGAATTTCCTATAGTCATTCCATATCCACGCTCTAATGGTTCACATATGAATTTTGCATAATTCCTCTTATCGTCTGTCTCTACACATTCAATATTTGGTTTTTCAAATTCAATCATTCTTACCTCCTAAAATGGTTACATCATAACCTATAAAATTTAATATATCTCATGTACGTATCCTAAGTATTCAAACTATTACTTAATAAAATATCAAATAATAATCTAATCATTAACCTAAGTTATTATTTAGAATATAACTCAATGATCATATGTTCTTCAACTGGTAAGTCGATTTCTTCTCTAGTTACTGTTCTAAGAACTTTTGCACTTAAGTTTTTGCTATCTAATTCTAACCATTCTGGTACAGGTCTTGCAGCTCCAGCTTCAACATTAGCTTTTATAACTGTGTTATCTCTTCTGTTTTCTCTAACTGAAATAACATCTCCTGGTTTTACTAAATAAGAAGCTATGTCTGTTTTTACACCATTAACTTCTATACTACCATGTGTAACTATTTGTCTAGCTTGTGGTCTTGAAACACCAAAACCTAATCTGTAAACAACATTATCTAATCTACTTTCTAATATTTGTAAAAGGTTTGTACCTGTAATACCTTTTTTATTAGAAGCCATTTCAAAATATTTTCTGAATTGTTTTTCACCTACTCCGTAGAATGATCTTGTTTTTTGTTTTTCTCTTAATTGTGTACCGTATTCAGAAAGTTTTGTTCTTTTTTGTCCATGTTGTCCTGGAGCATAATTTCTTCTTGTTACACTACATTTATCAGAATAACATCTTGAACCTTTTAAGAACAATTTTTGTCCTTCTCTACGGCATATACGACATTGTTCGTCTTTATATCTTGCCATTTGTTATAATACACCTCTTTCTAAAAATTCTTTATAATCTTATTTCTATATATTAATAGAAATTTTTAATTTCACATTATACTCTTCTTCTTTTTGGTGGTCTACAACCATTATGTGGGATTGGAGTAACATCTTTAATCATTGTTATATCTAATCCAGCTGTTTGTAATGATCTGATTGCTGCTTCACGTCCAGCACCTGGTCCTTTAACATATACATCAACTGTTTTTAAACCATGTTCCATTGCTGCTTTAGCTGCTGTTTCTGCTGCTTGACCAGCTGCAAATGGTGTACTTTTTCTTGAACCTTTAAATCCAAGTTCTCCAGCACTTGCCCATGAAATAACATTACCTTGAGTATCTGTTATAGAAACAATAGTATTATTAAAACTAGAATGAATATGAGCTGAACCTTTATCTATATTTTTTCTTTCTCTTCTTCTGATACCTGTTTTCTTTACGTTACTAGCTTTTGCCATTTGGTATTTACCTCCTCTAATTTTTCTTTATTTAAGCTTTTTTACTTTTGCTAACTAATTTTCTTGGACCTTTTCTTGTACGAGCATTAGTTTTTGTTCTTTGTCCTCTTACAGGTAGTCCTCTTCTATGTCTGATTCCTCTGTAGCATCCTATTTCTGTAAGTCTTTTAATATTTAAAGCTACTTCTCTTCTTAAGTCACCTTCAACTTTGAATCCTTCCATAGCTTTTCTTATATTTGATACTTCATCATCTGTTAAATCTTTTACTCTAGTATCTGGATTAACTCCAGCTTCTTTAAGAATTTTTTGAGAACTAGGTAATCCTATACCATATACATATGTTAATCCTATTTCTACTCTTTTTTCTCTAGGTAAATCAACTCCTGCTATACGAGCCATAAATT
>CAMSWH010000009.1 GCA_947064765.1 uncultured Clostridium sp. | reverse complement strand
CCTCCCTATAGCTAAAGCTATATCCGTTTCTTTTTGCATGCATACTTTGTTTATCTACAAAACCAACATCTTGTTTTTCTAAATATATTGCTTGTTTAGATTGTAGAGAATTTGAAAATTTAATATAGTCCTTCATCTCTGTTAAAATTCCAGGTACTATTTTATTTTTTTCAGTTAAATCCTTTATTAAATTAGTATTATCTTTTGTTATATTTTCTGCTCTTGCTTTTATTTTTGAAATTTCGTCTATAAAAATAACACATTCATCTTCTAAATAATCCAAAAGTGTATCTGTATCTTCATAAAAACAATCAAAATATTTATCTATCTTAGTTAAAAATTCACCATTTCTAATTTGAATTACATCTTCATTTACTTTTGCTTTAACAGATTTTGTATATGTTTTTGCTTCAATTCTTTCGCAAACCTTATCTACTGGATCTGCAAGCAAAAATTCATATGCTGGGAAAACTTCAATTTCTTCTAACATACTAACTGTTCTTTGTGTTGCTAAACTAAATTTTCTAATAGAATCTATTTCATCTCCCCAAAATTCTATTCTAACTCCACTATTTACAGAAGTAGCTATATCAACAATTCCACCTCTTACACTAAATTGTCCTTTTCCTTCTATTAAATCATATCTTTCATATCCTAGCAAAACCAATTTTTCTTTTAACTCTTCTAAATCAAAAGTATCCCCTACTTTTAAATTCATAACATTTTTATATAAATTTTCTTTTGTTATCATTTTCTGCATTGCAGCTTCAATTGTAGTAACTATTATTTTTCTATCTTTTTTTACTAATTTATTTAATACTGATATTCTTTTAAATAAAGTATCTTTACTTTCTGCAACATAATCAAAACTTATTACATCTCTTTTTGGAAACAATTTTACTTTTTCACCAAAAAAAGCTAAGTCTTTTACAATTTTTTTTGCTTGCATTTCATTATAAGTAATTATACAAATTGGCTTTTCTGAATAGAATTTTGTGCTATATGCCATATGAATTTTTCCAACATCAGTTAATCCAGAAAGCATTATAGGATTTGTACCTTTTTTTACTTCAAATAAATAATCATTAAATTTTTTAACATTTGGAACTGTTTTAATTAATGAATTCATTTTACCTTCCCTTCCTATCAAAATGTATTTATAATAATATTATTTATAACGCATAAATAATATTCAATATTCTTTTAGCATTACGTAATTTTAATTACTTTTTACAATTAAATATATATATAATTTATACATAATTTTTATATGTATTTAAAAATGCTTTAATATTATATAACATTTTTCAATAACTTTCAATAAATTAAGTCAATTCTATATAAATCTTTGTATTGATCTTATATTTTACTTTTGCAAACTATATTTTTCTTTTACAATTCTTGTTCTTGTAATTTTATTTACTATTGTAAATTCACAAATTGTATTAAATTAGAAATATTTTACTTTTTTGATAATATGTGTTATAATATTTTATGTCAACAAATATTAGCACATTGACAAATAGGCATATTGCCTCATAGTAAGCTTATGGCTTTATTATCGCCTTTATTTTTCTTTGTGCATTTTATTATGATAATGGAGGTGTTGTATGAAACACAAAATTAGAACTACAAATAATGGGCAGCTAGTCATTTATGGTTGGTTAAAAACCGAAGCTGTCTACACAGAAGCAATAAACAAGCTGCTTCCTCATCTGCCACTCAGTCCAGAAGAAAAAAACGGTTTTGAAAAATATGTAAAACGTAATTACATGAATTCAGAAACAATTGAAGGGCATATTTTTGCGCGGCCGGATTCTTTCCGTGCAAATCCGAAAAAATACCTTGCAATGCTTAAACGATTAATGAAAGGAAATGTAAAAAATCGGTTACAGAAGCTGGCAGATGAGTACTTAAAAAACAAAAAAACTGAAGAAATTTTATCTGAAATTTCAGATAGTTTTGTTATTGATATTAAACAAACATCTGCTACTATCGCCGACAAAATTGCTCTTCAGAACTTTCTGGTTTTAAAATTACAACTTGCACAAAAACCAGTAAAAATAACATCAAAAGAGATAAAAAAATATGCTTTTAACAATCGGCATGTTTTAAAACTCTTCAGATACACTATCATACGGCATGGAGCAGTCTGCCGTACAACAAAAACAGCGTAAGCTTACTGTCATGAAAGGAGATTTATTATGGAATTTACCAAGGAACAAATGGAATTTTTCAAGGAGGAAGAAAAGAGACTCCTTGAACGGTTTACAGAACCAGAATATGCAACATATGAAATTGTAACCACAGAGGACCTATCTCTTGCAGATTTAAAAGTGTCCCCCGATAGTAATGTATTTGATTATCTGGCTATCGGCGTTGTGTGTCTTTTCAAACAAATAACTGGATGTACTGACAAAAAAGTATATGTCTGGAATTTTAAAAACTACTCACCCAGCAGCGGCATCCCTGCATTCTGTAATGGAAAAACAAGGACAATGCTCCCTAACGCTCTCTCAGATTTTGTAGGGAAGGGCTTTTGTGAGTATATCCTCAGGAAATGTTTTCAGGAAGATAAAGTGTACAATGTACACTTGGCGGATCTTTTCCTGTATACAGATATCACCGCAATCCACATGGGAATGCAGGAATTTGACGGGGTAACCCTTGAGTTTAAAGATTTTAACGATACCCTCACTGCACAGCAATTCGCTTTTAACACCTTAAGAACACTTATGATAAGCCATTGGCTTGGTGCTATTCAGGCGTATATGATGGGCGATTAAAAAAATCTTTATACTACAAATTACGCATAATTTAAGTAGAATCTCCAAAAAAAGCCCCCACTGATGAAATAACATATCAGTGGGGGCTTTTGAATTTTAAAATATTATTATATATCTCAATTTTATAATTTTTATTCACTATAAATTTATATATATTTTTGTCATAATATATTTTTTAATGCATATATAATTTAGTAGTAATACAATAATTTGGAGGAGTTTATGAATTTTATTGTAATTTCTTTAAAAAAATATTTTTTTATGATTATTTTTTTAGCATTCATGATTAGTCTTATACTATTTTCAAATAACAATTTAATTGCCGCTCAAAATGGACTTGTTCTATGGGCAACTTCAGTACTCCCTACTTTATTTCCATTTTTTGTTGCAACAGAACTTCTTTGTCAAACTAATTTCACTTATGTTTTAGGAAAATTACTTAATAAATTTGTTAAACCTATTTTTAATGTGCCTGGAGAAAGTTTTGCAGCAATACTTTTAGGAACAATTAGTGGATACCCTGTTGGTGCTAAAGTAGTGTGTAATTTAAAAAATCAAAAAATTATTTCAAAAATTGAAGCTGAAAGATTAATTTCATTTACTAATAATTCTGGTCCATTATTTATACTTGGAACTGTTGGAATAGCTTTATTTAAAGATAAACGAATTGGTATTATTCTACTTATTTCACATATTTTAGCTTCACTTGCTGTAGGATATTGTTTTAGATTTTGGAAAAAAGATAAATTAGATGTAAATTTTAGAGAAACCAAATTCAATTCAAAACTTGCTCCTTTAAAAATATCTGATATAGGAGAAATTTTAGGAACAAGCATAAAAAAAGCTATTTCTTCTATTCTTTCTATTGGTGGATTTATTGTTTTATTTTCTGTAATCTTATCTATTTTAGAAAATTCTGGAATATTTGATATTATAACTTTATTTTTCTATAAATTAGGAATTCCAAGAGATATTTCAACTAGCATAATTACTGGATTCATTGAACTTACAAATGGTGTAAATTTGTCTTCTGGATTATATCAATACTTTCCTCTTTTTAGTTTATTACTTACATCATTTTTGTTAGGATTTGGTGGTATTTCTGTACTACTTCAAGTTTATAGTATAGTAGCAAAAGAAGAAATTTCTATAAAACCTTATATATATGGTAAGCTTTTGCAAGGTATTTTTGCAAGTATATTTACTTTTATATTAATTTAATAATATTATTTTATATCAATTTTTTGCAAACTATAAATGGTGCCCACTTTTTAGGTGGGCACCACTTTTTCTATATATCCAGATGATAATGTATTGTAATTTCATTTCCATCTTTGTCTTTAGTTTTCTTGGATTTTGCTACTGGTTTCCATGGATACATACATTTTACTATTGCAAGTAAAATTAGTAATCCAATAATTAGCCAAATCCAAAATGGATCTACGCCGATAAGTAAAGAAATCTCCATTATTCTTTCAAGCATAGACATCCTCCAAATTGAATTTTCAACAAAATTATAACACTTGTTTTTAATTATGTCAACTTAAGTTGATGTATATTAAATTTCTCTAATACTTATATCTATTTTATTCATCTAATTTATATTTATCTCTTGCTGTATATGTTGTATGTAATAGTTCATGTGCTTTATGTCCGCCAGGCTCTCCAAGATATTCTTCATAAATTTTTTGAACTACTGGATTTTCATGTGATTTTCTTATAGTACTTTTTTCATCTATTGTATATAATGCATTTGCTCTTTTTGCTCTTATATCAATACTAGCTCTTTCTTTTGATGTTCTAATTGGTTGACCGCCACCCATTACACATCCACCTGGACATGCCATAATTTCAACAAATTGATAATCAGCCTTTCCTTCTCTTATTTCATCCATAATGATTTGAGCATTTTTTAATCCTGATGCAACAACTACTTTAACTTCTGTTCCATTCATATTTAAACTTGCTCTTTTTATTCCATTTTGTCCTCTTATTTCTTCATATTCTAATTTTTCAAAATGATTTCCTGTTACTTTTTCGTGAACAGTTCTTAAAGCAGCTTCCATAACTCCACCTGTTGTTCCAAAAATTGCAGCTGCACCTGTTGCTTCTCCCATTGGATCATCAAATTCTAAATCTTCTAATCCTACAAAGTCTATATGAGCTTGTTTAATCATTCTTGCAAGTTCTCTTGTTGTAATTACGCTATCTACATCATCATATCCTGCTCCTTGCATATCATCTCTTGTTCTTTCAAACTTTTTAGCTATACAAGGCATAACTGATACAACATATATTTTTGCAGGATCAATTCCCATTTTTTCTGCATAATATGATTTTATAAGTGCACCAAACATTTGATGTGGTGATTTACAACTAGATAAATTTGGTGTTAATTCTGGATAGTTCATTTCCATATATCTAACCCATCCTGGACTACAAGAAGTAATCATTGGTAATGTTCCACCATTTTGGAATCTTTCTAAAAATTCTGTACCTTCTTCCATAATAGTAAAATCAGCACCTGTATTTGTGTCAAATACTTTATCAAATCCCATATGTTTTAAAGCTGATACCATTTTACCTTGTACATTAGTTCCTATCTCCATTCCAAATTCTTCACCTAAAGCTACTCTTACTGCTGGAGCTGTTTGAACTACAACATATTTATCTTCATCTCTTAAAGCTTTCCAAACATCAGCTGTACTATCTTTTTCTTTTAAAGCTCCTACTGGACAAGCTTCAATACATTGTCCACAAAATGTACAATTTACATCATTTAAACTTTTATTTTTATATGTAGATACTGTTGATGCAAAACCTCTTTCAGTACAATCAATCGCTCCTATTCCTTGAACTTTCTTACAAGTAGCTACACATCTTCTACATAATATACATTTATTAAAATCTCTAACTATAGCTGGTGATATATCATCTATTTCATGTTTATTTCTATCACCTTTATATTTTATTTCATCTACATAAAATTCTTCTGCAAGTTTTTGAAGTTCACATGTACCGTTTCTTGTACAAGTTAAACATTCTCTATCATGATTTGAAAGTATTAAATCTAAAACTATTCTTCTAGCTTCAATAACTGCTGGTGTACTAGTTTTTACAACCATACCTTCTTCAACTTTTTGTATACATGATGTTGCAAAACCACGTCTTCCCTCAACTTCAACAACACACATTCTACAATCACCAATTTCATTTACATCTTTTAAAAAGCATAATGTTGGAATATCTATATTTATTTTCTTAGCTGCTTCTAATATTGTTGTTCCCTCTTCTACTTCAACATTTCTTCCATTTATAGTTAAATTAACCATATTTACCTCCTAAGATTTGATTGCGTGGAATGGGCACTTACCAATACAAGTTCCACACTTAATACATTTTTCTTCATCTATTACGTGAGTTTGTTTTACATCACCTGAGATTGCATCTACAGGACAATTTCTCTTACATAATCCGCAACCTTTACAAGCTTCTGGATCTATATGTAATTTCATTAAAGCTTTACATTCTCCTGCTCTACATTGTTTATGGTCAATATGTTCTCTATATTCTTCTCTAAAATATTTAATTGTACTCATAACAGGGTTTGGAGCTGTTTGACCAAGTCCACAAACTGAAGCTTTTTGTATATTACTACATAATCTTTCCAGTTTTTCAATATCTCCATCTTCACCTTTTCCATCTGTTATTTTCTCAAGCATTTCTAATAATCTTTTTGTACCAATTCTACATGGAGTACATTTTCCACATGATTCATCAACTGTAAATCCTAAATAAAATTTTGCTAAATTTACCATGCATTTTGAATCATCCATAACAATTAATCCACCTGATCCCATCATTGAACCTATTGCTTGTAATGATTCATAATCAATTGGTGTATCTAGATGCTCTTCTGTTATGCATCCACCAGAAGGTCCGCCAGTTTGAGCAGCTTTGAATTTCTTACCATTTGGAATTCCACCACCGATATCAAATACTATCTCTCTTAATGTTACTCCCATAGGAACTTCAACTAATCCTATATTATTTACATTTCCTCCTAAAGCAAATACTTTAGTTCCTTTGGATTTTTCTGTTCCTATACTAGCATACCAATCTGCACCATTTAAAATAATTTTAGTTATATTAGCATATGTTTCAACATTATTGATTAATGTTGGTTTTCCAAATAAGCCTTCATTTGCTGGAAATGGTGGTTTTAATCGTGGTTGGCCACGCCTTCCTTCTATAGATTCTAAAAGTGCTGTCTCTTCTCCACAAACAAAAGCTCCTGCTCCAAGTCTAATCTCTAAATCAAAATCAAATCCAGAATTCCATATATTTTTTCCAAGTATTCCATATTCTTTTGCACTATCTATTGCTTTTTGAAAACGCTCTACTGCTATTGGATATTCTGCTCTTACATATATATAACCTTTATTTGCTCCTATTGCATAACCTGCTATCATCATTGCTTCAACTACACAATGTGGATCCCCTTCTAATATACTTCTGTCCATGAATGCTCCTGGATCTCCTTCGTCAGCATTACAAACAACATATTTTTGATCACCTTGTGCCATTTTTGTAAAAGACCATTTCTTTCCTGTTGGGAATCCTGCTCCTCCACGACCTCTTAATCCAGAATTCGTTACTGTTTCTATAACTTCATCTGGTGTCATATTAAATAACACTTTTTCTAATGCTTTATATCCATCAAAAGCTATGTATTCATCTATATTTTCTGGATCTATAACACCACAATTTTTTAATGCAATTCTTTTTTGTTTTTTATAAAAGTTTAATTCATCTAATTGTTTAACTACTTTATTATCAATATCTCTGCAAAGTAACCTTTCAACTATTTCTCCATTTTGAATATGTTTTTCTACTATTTCAGCACAATCATCTGGTGTAACCATAGCATAAAAAACATCTTCTGGTCTTATTATAACTATTGGTCCTTTTGCGCATAATCCAAAGCAACCTGTTTGAATTACTCTAACATTTTCTATATTTTTCTCTTCTAATATTTTTCTAAAATTCTCTATAATCTTAGGAGATTTAGAAGAAGTACAACCAGTCCCATGACAAACTAAAATATGTTTCTCACGAGTATCAGCAGATATATTAACTCTTAAATCTAACTCTTTTCTTTTTTCTTCTCTTATTTTATTAATTTCTTCTAAAGATTTCATAGTCTTAGCTCCTTTCTATTCTTTACTTTCCATATATTTATCTAGTACTTCATCCATCATTTTTACAGTAGCTTTACCAAAAACTTCATCATTTACTGTAAAAACAGGAGCTAAACCACAAGCACCTACACATCTAGTTGCTTCTAAAGAAAATTTCCCATCTTTAGTTGTTTCTCCAACATCTATTCCTAATCTTTCTTTTGCTCTGTCTAAAACTTTTTCTGATCCTTTAACAAAACATGCTGTTCCTAAGCAAACTGCTATATGATATTTTCCTTTAGGTTTTAGTGTAAATCTTGAATAAAAAGTAACTACTCCATAAATTTCAGCCATTGGTATTGATAGATATTCTGAAATTGAAGCCTGTGCTTTTTCTGGTATGTAACCATAATACTCTTGTACCTCATTTAAAATCTGAATTAAATTATTTTTGTCTTTTTCGTACTTTGATAGTATTTCTTGCATTTTAGGATCATTTCCGCATACAACCTTCACATCTAGTATTCTCCATTTCACCTGTCTATGTTAGTTTAATTTACTAACATATCTCCTTTCCTACTTAAATTTTATTTAATATAGCTAAGAATATGAAAACAATTTGGAATAGCATGCTATATTTTATTAATTACTATTTAATAAAAATTTTATTAAATAAATTCAAATTGATTATAACATTGAATATGTTTTTTTTCCACAAAAAACGACAATTTTTATATATGAAATTTTTTGAATTTCTGTAAAAAAATTTTTTTCATAAAAAACGAGCTTAAGATTTTCTATTAAATACAAATTTTAAGAAAATCTTAAGCTCACTATAATTATCTAATATAAAAGTTTATTTAATTTTCATATCAAAAAATTTTTTTAAACTTTCCATTATATTATCAAATCCATAATATTGTACATACAAAAAAATAAAAACTAAAACTCCAAGTATAATTACTGCTGACGAAACTTTTTTAAATATTTCTAATTTGAATCTTTCTACTACATATCTTACTATTAATGCAACTAAAATAATTGGTATAGGAATTAAAAAATACATAAATTTCTCTCCTCTTTTCTTTAATACATAACTATTATAGCACCTTTTCCAAATTATGTAAAGTAGCTATATAATATTTTGTTTTTCATATAATACTACTATAAATAACATAACTGCATACAAAATTTATCAAAGTTTATTCTCCATTTAGTCCCTTTTCCAAAAAAGTTGTATCTAATATTTTAGCCATAAAATATGGTTTATCTTTATTATTTTCTTTTATAAAAATCACAAAAGGACTATTAAATTCGTAATATTCTGCTTTTGCAGGTGGTGCTGATAAAATGTCAGTCATTATTATGGCTTCTGAATTTACCTTACCTCCAGAGTGAGTCAAAGAAAAATCAATATTTTGTATTGCATTTGATATATATTCTCCATCTGTTCCTTGTATTTCTTTATTACATAATTCATCATAATTTATTATAAGATTCAAATTAATATATGGTACCAATAATATATCATCTTTTTCTAATTCTTTTTTTCCTTCATAGCCATTTGATAAATTTATAGCATTATCATACAACTCATCAAGAGAATATTTTTCTACATCTTCTGTCTTATACAATATTACTTCTTCGTTTTCTTTAGTTTTTAATTTTAATATAAAAGAATAATAATTTTTAAAATATAAAATTTCAACATTTTGATTTAACTTTTCTTCACTTTTATCACTTATTCCGAAAAAATTTACTCTATTTTCTTTTCCATTTATGTCTATAAAAATATTTTGATTCAAATTATCAAAATCTTCTAAAAAATGGAACTGTTTTTTCAGCATAGTATAAATAAAAATTCCATTTTGGTTTGATACATCAATATTCTCTAAAAAATTGCTTTGATTAATTTTAAATTTATTCTTTAAGTCTTTATAAATATCATTTTTTAAATCTGTAATTGTTCCATCATTTAATTTTGAGACTTTTATATAGTAATCATTATGTGATATGATATTTTTTGAAAAATTTCTTTGATTTAATTTTTTGGCTAATTCTGAAGTACCATCATCAAATTCAATATCATTTCCAATATAATTTTTTAATTCATTCCATGCTAATACAAAATTTTCACACCAAACTACATTAAAATCTACTTTTCCTTGAGAAGAGTAAAAAACTTCTGGTTTAATGCAAGTTTTTTCAGTATCTATATTCAAATTGTAAATAATTATATTTACTATTAATAATATTATTAATATACTAATTAATATAAAAATTTTTTTCATATAATTGCTCCATTCTTTTTATTAATTTATTTATTACGAAATTCAAAATATTTTATTTCTGAATCAATACTTAGAGTATCTTTATCTACAAATTATATGACCCATTTTCTTGCGTTTTACTTCTAGAATGCTCATTTTATATAGTTTTCAAAGTAAAACAAATCTCTTCAGTAACATATAAGTAATTGGTAAAACATGTTATAAGAAAATATAAGTATATACCTAAAGCAATTACTAAAATATATTATAACTAAAAATATTGTACTTACTTTATTCATAATCAATATGTACTACTTTTTATATATTACAAGGTGGTTGATATGTCTACCCACCTCGCCATTTGTAGTTAACTTATTATTAAATGTTATAATTATATTATATATTATAGTTTTTTCTGTCAATATAGAAAAATGTAACTTTTTGTAACTTTTTTAGAAACTGACAAAAATTGAATATATTTTTGCATATATCTTCTAAAAAGAATAAAAAATCCCATTCATTTTTATCTGAATGAGATTTTATATTTTTTTAAGGCAAATATGGCATTGGATTTACTGGAGAGCCTTTTATACGTACTTCAAAATGTAAATGATCTCCACTTGAATTTCCTGTACTTCCTACTTTTCCTATAACTTGACCTTGAGTAACTTTATCTCCTGGTGAAACTGTCCTTGAACCAGATAACATATGTGCATATAATGTCATTGTTCCATCATGATGGTTTATAACAACATATTCACCAAAACTCTTATATTGTCCTTTTAAATTTCTCATTGCAGTTGATGTTACTACTGTTCCATCTTTTACTGCTACTATACTTTTTCCTTTAACATTTATATTTACATCTATACCAGTATGTTTTGCATATGAAGGATAATTAGGATTATTTATATTAGATCTTGAACATCCATAAACTGGAAATATGTACCCACATGCACTAGGTGCTGTAACTACCTGATTATTGTTCTTTTTAGCTTCCTCTGCTGCTATCTTAGCTAACTCTGCTTGAATTATTCTTTTATCTTCTTCAAATTCTTCTAATTGCTCTTGTAATTCTTTTTCCTCTTCCGTTAAATTTGAAACTAAAGATTGTTTTTGACTAACAGAAGAAGCAAGTGAATTTTCCTTTACTTTAAGACTTTTCTTATTTTCTTCAATTTCTGATTTTGCACTTACTAAATAATCTTTCTCTGCTTTAATTTTTTCTTGTGTATTAGATATTCTGTCAAGTAACTCTTCATCAGCTTCTGCTAATTCTTCAATTAAATAATATTTAGAAATTAAGTCAGATAAATTCTCACATGATAATAACATATCTAAATAAGATGTACTACCACTTTCATATAGTGCAACTAATCTTTTATCAAGTAGTTCCTTTTGAGTTTTATATTTTTCTTCTTGAATAATAATATCTTCTTCTTTTATTTTAATTTGAGCTTCTACGTCATTTATTCTTCCTTGTAACTGCTTAATTTCCCCTTTATATGTTGTAATTTCATCATTTAATTTATCAATTTGATTTAAAGCAGTAGTCATTTTTTCTTTAGTTCCTGCTATTTCTGATTTTATTCCATCAATTTTACTATCTAACTCATTTTGCTGCTGATTAAGTTCTGAACTTGTTACAGCATATAGATATGTACAATTAGATATTAAACAGAAAAGAATACAAATAATGATTAATATTTTTACATATTTCTTTAGTATATTCATTTTTTTCTCCCTTTGTTTTAATATATATTTTATTATATAAACTCTGCATGTCTCATATTACTTATATCTTTACAAATATATATTACCATAAATTGTAAAAAGGTTTCAACAATTTTAGATATAATAATCTAAAATAGGACTTTTACACAAAAACATTCATTATCTGAAATAATACAGGTAATTGCATTAATATAACTCCTGTAATTAAATGTTTTTCATTTGTTTCTAATTTGGTTTTATTTAAAATAAAAATAGATAATACAATAACTGGTATAAAATATCTTCCTTGTATTCCAAGTATAATTTCATTTCCAATTTTTCCAATTCCAGCAAGTGATGTCCATTGAATATATATTGCAGTTACAATTAATATGCTTGTACCAAACATTATTAAACCTATCCAAACTTTTCTTAAAGTATTTATTTGTAGCTCTTTTTTTTCTTCATTTACAAATAGTGACATTAATAAACAAATGCTAATAATATAAGAAACTATTGGATAAACTGTAGTTTTTGCATGACACATCAATTCATCTCCTGTACAAAGTTGATAAATATATTGTGCTCCTTTCTGAGTTAAAGTTCTCATAATTATCATACCATATTCAAATGGATTATTTAAAATAAATTTTAATTGTTCTCCAGATGCAGAATTTGAATTTGCTAAATTCATACTTCCTATTACAAGCCAAGAAAAACCAACTATACTACTTAAAGTAATTGTTATAATAATAAAATTTTTTAGAGATTTTTTATTTCCAAAATTCTCTTCTTTTAGGAGTAAAACAATAGCTACAAATGGTAAATAAACAATTTTACATAATGCTATCATACAGCATAATATTAATAATATAATTTTTTCTGTTTTATTTATTTTTTCTTTTAAGTATACTTTTCTATATATTAAACTAATAAATAATATACATACTGCATTTGTAACTGTATCTCCTGATATACATATTGCAGAAAATATATTTACAGGAAGAATACAAAGTATTAAGAAAAATGTTTTTTTATTCGGAACAAGTTTTATAGAATTCGCACATAAAACTATCCAAAAAATATATCCAGTAAGTCTTCCACACATTCCTATTACCACAATATTATCACTTAGAATTCTACCAATCGTTACTCCTATTACTTGTGGTATATATTGAATAGGAGAATATAATTTTATATTCCAATACTCGTTTATTAAATCTCTTCTTTCTTCTGAATTCATACTAAATGCATCAAATTCATTTATGTAATTTTCATATTTTATTAATATAGAATTTTTATAATCTACTAACTTTGAAAAAGCTGGTGGAAATGTAGTATCTTCTTGCATATGTATATTAGTATATTTTCTAGATATTTCAAAAACTCTTAAAAAGTGTGATACTTCATCTGTCCCATTTCCAAAAGGAGTTACTATAAAATAAAAAATTCCTAAGATACTCGCTAAAATAATAAACTGCTTATATACTTCTAATTTAATTTTTTTGAATAGTATAAGTATTCCATCTATAGAAAGTGCAATTATTATCATTGTTATTTGCAATATATTTTTAATATTTTCTTCTGCTTTAAACACTGTATTTCTAAAGTACATCATCATAATTATTGCAAATAACCAATAAAAAATCTGAAAAGAAATTAATTTTATTTTTCTATTGCTTTTTATTTCTTGTATTTGTGCATTATTTTCTTCCATATAATTTTCTCCTTTTAATATTTATATTACTACATATATAAGATTGTAAAAACTGACAAAAAGTTTCACACTTTTTATATATAGTTGTTATAAATATAAAAAAAGTTACAATTTTTTCCATAAATAAGTATGAAAGAAAAAAATTTTTATTTTTTTGAAACCTTTTTCTATTTTTTATTATCTATATAATAGGAGGAATTATTTAATGATAGACTTATTAACAAATAAAAATGATATTGAAATAAAAAATACAATTAACAAAGAATTAGGATTTCTTAAATTTAATTCTTCACATAAAGGAACAGTATATTTGTGTGAAACTATTTACGAAATATATCTACAAAAAAATATTAACGTAAAACTAAACACTAATATCTATCCAATTATTGCAAAAGAACATAATACTACTGTAACTAATATAAAAATTGCTATATTTAGAGCAATTCTTAATAGTTATTATGATTGTGAAGAAGAAAAATTATCAACATATATTGATAAAAAAATAGTTGATAAACCAACTACATTAGAAATTATTAGAGCAATTTTAAAACATATAGAATAAAAGTTACAAAAAGTTACATTTTTCGATATTGAAAAAAACTAGCTTATAATATATATTTATATTGACTTTCATCATAGCAATGAATAGTCAGAAAAATTGTTATATTCGTTTCGAAGTACTAATATTCTTAACAGTATAACATGCTTGTTACTATTTTATTTTGTGTAAATACGCCAACATGAAAGGAGTATATACATGAAAAAATTTTATAAATCTACACTTGCTCTTATGCTCGTTTTAATAACAGTATTAAGCATTTCTATCACAGCATTTGCAGCAACTACACGGTATTTTCCATTTGATAGTGGGCATCCACTTAAATATGATAGTCCTAACAAATGGGAAAGGATAGCTTATAGCACTGGCGGTGGCTTATCTTGCAATATTCTGATTTGCGTAAAGGATGATGCCAATGACTACACAGATGTTCTGATGACAGACCAGTATGGAAATGAAGTATGGTCAGAATCTATGGCAATACAGCACAATCACACAAGAATCTTTTATTGTGGTTCAAATGTATATAATGTGTATGTCAAACCCAACAAATCTGGTGTAACTGCATATGGCTGGGCAACTCATGCACCATAATGTAATTTCTTAGTTAAAGTTTATAACAGTATTTGCACAAATTAAATTGTAACAATGAACCTTGCATTCTATACTACAAATGCAAGGTATCTTAAAATTATGGAGGTATAGAAAATGAAACTAGTATTAAAAAACATAGCAATATTTTTAATAGTTACTATTTTAATATTTACAATATTTAGTATCAAAACATTTATTAATTTATGTAATGAATACCAAATAAAAATATTTAGTTTAAACAGAGATACTAGAATAACTGAAGAAACTAAAAAAAATCTTGATGAATTTAAAATAAATGGACTAGGAGCAGGCATTATAGGCATATCTAATCTTATTGAAAACGAAAATATACATAATCAATATTATTCAGTAGGTTATGCAGCATGGTTACAAATACAAATAGCTGTTTTTGAAATAACTCAATATTTCACATTATCAATCTTCCTTGGAATATCAATTACTTTTGGGTATAATATTATTAATAATAAAAAACTAAAAAATATTTCTAAAATTATATTAGGATATATTTTACCAATGATAATCCTACCTGTTTTATATTATTATATTTGTAATATTAATGGAAAGTTTAGTGATCAAGAAAAACTTATATATTTTGGAATTATAAATACAGCTGTATTTATATTATTATCTTTTAAAAATTATAGAAAAAAAGAAAATAAAATTTGATTTTCATAAATTTGAAATACATACTAAAAGAGGGATTCTAACTTAGAATGCCCTCTTTTAATTTTACTTATTCTAATCTTGATAAAATGCTGTATAACCTTTATAAGCTTGGTAAATATCAAATTTACTTGTTACTTCATAAGGTGAATGCATCCCCATAACTGGAACACCTATATCTAAAACGTCCATTCCTCTATTTGCAAGTGTTAAGGCTATTGTACCTCCACCACCTTTATCAACTTTTCCAAGTTCACATGATTGATGTCTAGCTCCTACACTATCAAATATTCTTCTAATTTCAGCAACAAATTCAACTGGTGCTTCAGATGCTCCTGATTTTCCTCTTGAACCTGTATATTTTACCATTGATACACCTTTTCCAAAAAATCCTGTGTTTTTCTTTTCAAAAGTTCCTGAAAAGTTTGGATTGTATGCTGCATCAACATCTGCTGATATAGCTTTTGAATTTGAAAAAGTTTTTTGTAATGAACTTGCTTTTTCATTTCCTGTTTTTTCAAGAATTTCTAGTATAAATGTATCAAATATTTTTGATTCCATTCCACTAACTCCATTAAATCCAACTTCTTCTTTATCAGTTATTATACATACTGCTGTTTTCTTTGGCATATCTACATTTAATAATGCTCTTAATGATGTATAACAACATACTTTATCATCTTGGCCATATCCTGCTACCATACTATAGTCAAATCCCATACTTCTTGCTTTAAATGCTGGTACTAGCTCAATTTCTGAACTTGTGAAATCTATTTCTGTTATTCCATATGATTCATTTAATAATTTTAATATATTTAATTTTACTTTTTCTGTTACATCATCACAATTATATGGAATGCTACCAACTAAAACATTTAATTCTTCACCTTGAACTCCATCTTTTAATTTTCTTTCCATTTGTTCCTGTGCTAAATGTGGTAATAAATCACAAATAGTAAATATTGGATCTTCTTCTTTTTCTCCTATACAGATATTTATTTTTTCTCCATCTGGTTTTACTACAATTCCGTGCATACTAAGAGGAATATTTGTCCATTGATATTTTTTTATTCCTCCATAATAATGTGTTTTTAACATCCCTAGTTCTGTATCTTCATATAATGGATTTTGTTTTAAATCTATTCTTGGAGAATCACAATGTGCTGCGATTACTTTTAATCCTCTTTCTACACTTTCTGTACCTATTACAGCTGCATATAAACATCTTCCTCTATTTACATAGAATACTTTATCTCCTGGTACTAAATTTTCTTTTTCTGAAATATCTACATATCCGTTTTTAATTAAAATTTCTTTTGAATTTTGTACTATTTCTTTTTCTGTTTTTGATGTATTTAAGTAATACATATACTCATCAGCAAACTTAAATATGTTTTTTAATTCATCATCACTTTGGTTATACCAACCATTTTTTCTTGTATCAAATAATTTTTCTTTCAAATTTTTTCCTTCTGCAAGTTCCATTTCTTTTGTTTACCACCTTTCTATTCTCTTATGTATATTATTATACTTTTATATAATTTCTATTATATTTTTCTTTTTAATTTTTTTATTTCCAAATTTATATGCTTTTCTTATTTCTTCTACACATTTATCTACTTTTTCTGGAGAATTACCATGTACATATGCTAGAACTTCTCCTTTTTTTACTTCATCACCTATCTTTTTTTCAAAAGTAATTCCAACTCTTGAATCTATGGCATCTTCTTTATTAATTCTGCCTATTCCTAAATCTACCCCAGCTTTTCCTATTTTTCCTGCATCTAGCTTTTCTACTAATCCATCATCTTCTGATAATACTGGAGCAATAATTGGTGCTTTCTCAAACTTTTCTAAATCTTCTATAAAACTTACATCTCCATTTTGTTTTATAATTAATTCTTTAAATTTTTCTAAAGCTTTTCCATTTTCAATTACTTCCATAATTTTAGCTTTATTTTCATTCATGTTTGGATATTTGCCTGAAAGTTTCATCATCTGCATTGCCAAATTTAATATAACTTCTTTTACATCATCAGCCATATTTCCTTTTAATGCATTTACTGCTTCAATTACTTCTAAACTATTTCCGACTGCATAACCTAAAGGCTCATCCATATTTGTAAGCACACATACAGTTTCTCTTCCTGCATTTTTCCCTATAAGAGACATTAATTTTGCAAGCTTTCTTGCTTCTTCTTTATCTGGCATAAAAGCTCCACTACCACAAGTTACATCTAAAACTATTGCATTTGCTCCTGCTGCTATTTTCTTACTCATTATACTAGATGCAATAAGTGGCATACTATTTGTACAGCTAATAGTATCCCTTAAAGCATATATTTTTTTATCTGCTGGTGCTAAATTTAATGTTTGCCCCATTAAACTTATACCTATATCTTTTACATTTTGTTTGAATTCTTTTATATCTATATTAACATTATATCCAGGTATTGATTCTAATTTATCAATTGTTCCTCCTGTTATTCCTAATCCTCTTCCACTCATTTTAGCAACAGGAATTCCTAAGCTAGCTATAATTGGCATTACAATTAGAGTTACTTTATCTCCTACTCCACCTGTTGAATGCTTATCAACAATATGTTCTGATATGTCACTTAAATCTAGCATATCTCCTGAATTTGCCATTGATACTGTTAAATCTAATATTTCGTTTTGTGTCATACCATTTATACATATTGCCATTATTAATGCTGCTGCTTGGTAATCTGTTATTTCATCTTTAGTATATTTTTCGATAAAATATTCAATTTCTTCTTTGGATAATTCACATCCATTTTTCTTATTTTCAATAATATCTAAAATATTCATATATATCCTTTATTTTACAATCTCTAATATTCTTGAATTAAAGTTTATTCTTTTATTTGTTATTTTGAAAGCTTCTTTTAAATTTTGTGTTGTTCCATTTATTTTTGCATCTTCGTCAGTATGAATATAAGCTAGAGTTTCTCCAACTGTAACTTGATCTCCGATTTTTTTATTTAATGTTATTCCTGCTGTTCTATTAATCTTTCCTTCATCTTTCATTCTTCCGGCACCCAAATAAGTAGCTATACTTCCAACAATATCAGCATCTATTTCTTCTATTGTACCTGTTTCTGTTGATAAAACTGGCATTATATATTTTGATCTTTCAAATAATTCTGGATCTTCTATATATTCTATATCTCCACCTTGAGTTGCAATCATTTCTTTAAACTTTTCAAAAGCTGCTCCACTTCTTATTGCTTCTTTTATCATTTTAGCATTTGCATCTAAATCTTTATTAGCAGTTGCTAGTGCTATCATTATACTTCCTAAAGCTTCAACAACATTTCCTAAATCTTCTGATATTATTCCTCTTAATGCCATTATTGTTTCTTTCATTTCAAGATTATGTCCTACAGAAGTTCCCAATGGTTGATTCATAGTAGTTATTACACAAGCTACTTCTTTATCTAAATCTTTTCCAAGTTTAACTAATAATTTTGAAAGTCTTTTAGCTTCATCTTTTGTTTCAATATAAGTTCCTTTTCCTGAAGTTATATCAAAAACTATTTTATTACTTCCTGTTGCAAGTTTTAAACTCATTAAACTAGCTGCAATAATTGGCAAACTATTTTCACAAGCTACTTCATTTCTAAGTTTATACATTTTTCCTTCTGCTGGTGCTAAATTAAGACCTTGATTCATAATACAAACATTATTATCTTTTATATTTTGTTTAAATTCTTCTATTGATAAATCAGCTCTAAATCCGGGTATTGATTCTAATTTATCAATCGTTCCTCCTGATATACCATATCCTCTACTAGATATTTTAGCAACTGGTATACCTAATGAAGCAAGAATTGGCATTAATAAAATTGTTGCTTTATCTCCAATCCCCCCTGTACTATGCTTGTCAACTATATTAGATGCAATATCTGATAAATCAATCATATCACCTGATTCAGCCATAGATACACTTAAATTTAATATTTCTTCTTCTGTAAGTCCATTAATATAAATGTAACTCATTAGTGCTGCTGCTTGTGCTTCTGTTATTTCTCCTTTGTTTAATTTTCCAACGAAATATTTTATCTCGTCTTTAGTTAATTCTTCTTTTAACCTCTTTTTGCGAATAATACTTTTGATATCCATTATTTTCATCCTTTCTTATGTATATTATTATTTATCAAACAAAATTTTTAATAAACGTTTTCCTATGTAATACGCATGGTCCATTTTCTTTTATTATGCGTATATGTTCTGCTGTTCCATATCCTTTGTGTTTAGAAAATCCATATATTGGAAATACTTCATCCCACTGTCTCATTATTCTATCCCTTGTAACTTTAGCAATTATTGATGCTGCTGCTATAGAATAGTTTTTAGCATCACCTTTTATTACTGATATATAAGGAATACCTAATGTATCTATGTTATTTAAAGCATCTACCATTATTACTTCTGGCTTTTGTTTCAATCCTTCTAATGCTAGTTTTACACCTAGTTTTGTCGCATTTAAAATATTTATTTCGTCAATAGTTTTCTGATCCACAATTCCAACGCTGTATGCTATTGCTTCTTCAGTTATTATATCATAAAGTTTTTCTCTTTTCTTTTCTGAAACTTTTTTTGAATCATTAACTCCTTCAATAAAAGATTCTTCTGGAAGAATAACTGCTCCAACAACAACAGGTCCTGCCAGTGGTCCTCTTCCTGCTTCATCAATTCCACATATATATTTTATTTTTTTTTCATATAATTTCTTTTCTTCTTCTTTTAAAATAGTTAATCTTTCAATTTCTTTTTCTTTCATTTTTTCTCTTTCTAATTGTAATCTTAAACTAATACAAAATTTATTTAGCAAATTTAATATATTTTCTATCTACTCCACTGTATTAACTCTTTTTAATACGAGTTCTATTTTGTCAAATTTCTCTTGACAAAATTATAATATCATTACTAAAATCATATTAAATTAAGAATATTTTTTCTATATTTTGTTAAAATATATTAAATTTTTAAGATTATTTTAATTGTATAACGATATTATATCTATATGAAGAAAATATTTCAACAAATAAATTAAAATTTTCTCATATATTTCTATTGTAACTGAATATTTTTTGAGTTATCATGTATTCAGTGTCACAATTTAAGTGGAGGTAATAAAAATGGATAACGAAAATGATTTTAATTTTAGTACAGATAATTCTTTTAAGAAGAGTAAAGTAAAATATTCTTCTGGAGGAGGATTTGGAAAAACAGTATTTGTACCATTTATTTCAGGAATTGCTGGTGCAACATTAGTAATAGGTACATGTTTTGGAGTTCCTTCAGTAAAATCAAAACTTTTACAAACTTCAAATCAAGGTACTTTTCCAGTTTCTGCAAGTTCATCTGATTCTGAAAAAACTACAAATCTAATTAATATAGCTAATTATTCAGATACGTCAACTGCAGTTGCAGAAAAAGTTTTACCATCTGTTGTTGGTATAACAGTTAATTATCAAATTAATTCAATTTTTGGAGGTAGTTCAAAAGGAGAAGCTACAGGATCAGGAATTATAATTTCAGAAGATGGTTATATTTTAACTAATAATCATGTAATATCTAGTGAAAGTTCTAGTTATTATGCAATTCAAGAAGCTACAGGAATTAAAATAAATTTATATAATGACGAAACATCTTATGATGCTACAGTTATAGGAACTGATAGCTACACAGATTTAGCAGTACTTAAAATAGAAAAAGATGGATTAACTCCTGCTACCTTAGGTGACTCTTCTCAAGTAAAAGTTGGAGAATTTGTTATGGCAATTGGAAATCCTCTAGGAATGGACTATTCTGTAACTGGTGGAATTGTAAGTGCTGTAAATAGAGAAGTTGAAAGTGAAGGTACTGTTTATTATGCAATACAAACAGATGCTGCTATAAACTCTGGTAACAGTGGTGGAGCTTTAGTAAATGCAAATGGTGAAGTAATAGGAATTAATACTTTAAAACTTGCTGGAACAGGAATTGAAGGTGTTGGATTTGCTATTCCTATATCTTCTACAACTTCTATTGTTAATCAATTAATTGAATTTAAAACTGTAAAAAGACCTTTTATAGGTATAAGCGGTACATCAGTTGATAAAACAACTTCTGAAAGATATAATGTACCATTAGGTATTTATGTTGAACAAGTTGAAAAAGATTCTCCAGCAGAAAAAGCTGGTTTACAAAAAGCTGATATCATAACAAAGATTGAGGGTAAAGAAGTTAAATCAGTTAATGAATTAAATAAAATTAAATATACTTATAATATTGGAGATACTGTAAAATTAACAGTAGTAAGAAATAATGAAGAAATGGAAGTTTCAATACTTTTAGCTGAAACTCCTGAAGAAACTGAAACAAAAAATAATACAAATCAAACTCCTACTCAAGTTCCTAATAATGGTTCTTCAATATTTGATTTATTCAGATAAAATTTCTTAATTATATAAAAGATAAAATAAAATTCAACTTTTATATAATTTATGTTTAAGTTAAATTTCATATGAAATACAAAAAAATGTGGGTCCATATATGAACTCACATTTTTCACTTTATACAAATTTCTATAAAATTAAATAATTGCTATTTATATCTTCAAACTTCTTCTTCCATCTAATTTATTTTCAGAACTTTTTTTATAAACTAATTTATCTCTATTTAATATAGCATATATAAATGATGTTATTGGTACTGTATAAACAACACCCATACTTCCTGCGATAGCTGAAACTATTTGTTCTGCTATTGTTTCTTTGTTTAATATTTCTATTATATTCATATCACATGCCATAAATAATAATATTAATGTTAATGATCCACCAACATATGCTAATATTAAAGTATTAGTCATTGTTCCAATTACATCTCTACCAATATTCATACCGCTTTTTAATAATTCAAGCCATGTAATATCTGGATTTTTCATTTTAATTTCATCTAAACTTGACGCTATAGACATTCCTACGTCCATGCAAGCTCCTAATGCTGAAACTATAATTCCTGCAAATAATAAATCTCTAAAATCAAAATTTATTGTAGACATATTTATACTTAATTGAATTGCATCTTCACAAGCACCAGACATTTTTGCAATATTATTAAATATTAAAGCCATAAGACCTGCTGAAACAACTCCTCCTAAAGTACCAATCGCTGCTGTCATTATTTTTTTATTAAGTCCACCAATCACTATAAATGTTCCAACTATAACTAACATTGATGTTAATATTGAAGTAAAGATTGCATTATCCCCTTTAAATATTCCTTTTATTAAAATAAAGTAAATAAGTATTATTGTTAGTAATAAACCTATTATGGCTTTTACTCCTCTTTTTCCACCTATAACAACAATACTTAGTAAAAATACTGCAAACATTCCAAATATATAATCTGCTCTAGCTACATCTTGTACTGTTGCAATAATATGACCATCTGGGCTTTCTGCTATTTGAACTATTACTTTATCGCCAATATCTAATTCATATGCTAAAATTTTTCCATCTATGTCATATGATAAAGTATAATCTGTAGTAAATTCTTCTCCAATGTAAGGTCCTTCTATTATTTCAATAGTTACTTCTTGAACTTTATCTGTTACTGTACCAGTTACAACTTCTCTAACTTCTTTTGCTTCAATAACTTTTGCTGTTGTATCTGTTATTTTTTCTTCTCTTTCAATTAAATGTGCTTCTTGATCTGTACTATCTTGTGGTGTTGCCTGAGGTGTTTCAGTTTGAGTAGTTGCATCTTGTTGTGTTTCATCTGGTACAGTTGCAAAAACATTAGTAAAACCACTTATAATTAAAAGAAATATAATAAATATTATGCTAATTCTTTTCAATCTTGAATTCCTCCTACTACCTCTTTTATTTAGAAAATTATAATATCCATTTCATTTGTATAATCACTATTTCCATATGCATATACAATATATACATATCCATCTTGAGTTAAGAAATATGTTGCAGTATTTTCTACTTTATACATATCACTTGACAAATCTCTTTCATATAAAGTCCCATATTGATCTGCTATTATTTTTGCATTAGTATATGCTTTTTTTACATCATTTGTAATTGTTGTTTGAACTGCATCAATCGTAGTTTCTTTTTCTCTAATTAAATCTGCTAATGTTACCATTTGATTATCTGCTATACTATAGTTATATGTTTTTACAGTAACCTTTTCAGCTTTTTCCTCTTCTTTTAAAGATGCTTTTACTACTATTGACAAAACATTTCCATTAACAAATGATGCATATGTTACTGTATATATAGTTTTTCCGTCTTTTTTCCTCATTACACTATTAGCTTTATCATAAAATTCTGATTTTATATCAGCATTAATAGCTTTTGCTTTTTCATGATTTATATTTAGAATTGGAATTTGTGCATTTACTGTATAATAATTTTCATCTTCATCAGCAAAATTATATCCTGTATAAACTAATTCTTTAGATGGTTCCATTTTATCTGTTCTAACATTTTCACTATTAATAATTATTGAATTTGTAAATAAATTATTAAAATTAGATTTTAAAATATCAATTTCTTCCGCTGTTTTTTTACTTCCAATATTTATACCTAGCATAAGTACATCAGTATCAGAATATTTATAGAAAAATTGTGCATATATTCCCAAACATAATGCAACTATACAAACTAGTATTAAAACTACAAAAAAAAGATATTTTTTAGGACCTGTTAGCGAACCTACTAATCTTCGTATAGCTCTTTTCATTTGACTCTCCTTTTACCATAAATTGAATTTATTATAACACTGATATATAAATTTATCAATTATTTTTTAATTCTTTACTAAACAAAAAAGGAAGCCTTACAGCTCCCTTTCTACAAACTTTGAAAATTCTTCCAAACTTTGCAAGCTTTTAAACGAAACCGTCAATTTGACACTTTCCTGACGCTCCCATCTTCCATTTTTTTCAATAGCTTCTGTTGCCGCAGAAACTATTACCCAGCAATCACATTTGTTGATTACATTTAATATCCGAAAAACTTTTTCTAACTTCTCATAATCTTCGGCTTTTTTCATTTTTCTTCTAACGATATATACATTTCCTGCATAATCGTCTGACATACTACATTGAACTGGTACATATACTGTAGCATCATAGTATATTTTCATAATATTCCTCCTTTTATAATAATATGAGGAGGACACTTCGCCCTCCATATTTTTGGGAAGGCTATAAAGCACTTTCATTGCATATAATTGTAGCATAAGTCACATTAAATATCAAGTTTTTATAATTATAATAGTACGACAAAAACTTTAAAAATATGCTTTTTTTATAGATAGCACTTCAAATACTAGTTTGCTAATTTTTTTCTTCTATATTTGATTTTTTCTAGTAAAATCCATTGACTATATTTCAAAAATATTGTATTATAATGTCTATACAAAAGTAAATTTAAAAACTAAGGAGATTAATATTAGATGATATGTTCAGTATGTAATAAAAACACTGCTGTAGTGTTTTTAAATAAAATTGAAAATGGCAAAAAAACAGTTGAAGGTCTTTGCTATAATTGTGCCAAAGAAAAAGGAATTAATCCACTTGAAGTTTTAGCAAAAAATGCAAATATTTCAAATGAAGAATTAGAAGATATGTCAAATCAATTTGAGGATATATTAAAAGATTTTTCTGAAAACATGAATTTAGAAGCTTTAGGAATAGATGCTGAAAATATGGAAATTGATGATGAATCAAACCCAGTAAAAAATATATTTGGTATCTTTAGAGCCTCAAATACTAACGATAATGAAAAGGCATCTTCTGCAAATGAGACAAACGATTCATCTAGCAACAAAACTGTAAAAGTTCAAAAGAAACAAAAAAATAATAAGAAAAAATTTCTTGATACTTTTGGAACAAATCTTACAGAAAAAGCTAAAAATGGATTATTAGATGCTGTAATTGGTAGAGAACAAGAAATTGAAAGAATGACTCAAATATTAAATAGACGTTCTAAAAATAACCCTTGTTTAATTGGTGAACCTGGTGTTGGTAAAACAGCTATAGCACAAGGATTAGCTATAAAAATTGCTAATAAAGATGTACCAGCTAAACTACTAAACAAAGAAGTCTATTTATTAGATATGACAGCAATAATCGCTGGAACACAATTTAGAGGTCAATTTGAAGCTAGAATGAAGTCTTTAGTAGATGAATGTAAAACATATGGAAATATAATTTTAGTAATTGATGAAATTCACAATATTATAGGTGCAGGTGATGCAGAACATTCAATGAATGCTGCAAACATTTTAAAACCTTCCCTATCTAATGGTGAAATTCAATTAATTGGTACAACAACTTTAAAAGAATATAGAAAATATATCGAAAAAGATTCAGCATTAGAAAGAAGATTTCAACCAGTTCTAGTTGAAGAACCTTCTATAAGCGATACAATCGAAATTATAAAAGGTATCAAAAAATATTATGAAGAATATCATAAAGTTACTATAACAAATGATATTATTGAAAAAACAGTTAAAATGTCTGAGAAATATATACATGATAGATTCTTACCAGATAAAGCTATAGACTTAATAGATGAAGCTTGTTCAAAATTAAACTTAAAAAATAAAGCTTTATTTGAACTTGAATTAATAAAAAATGAATTAAGAAAAGTAGCTGAAGAAAAAGAAGAAGCTGTTTCTTCTGACTCAATCGAAGAATATCAAAAAGCAGCTGACTTAAAAACAAAAGAATGTAATCTTACAGATAGAATGAATGATATAGAAAAAGACTTAAAACCATGTGTTCTTACTGTTCAAGATGTTGCAGAAGTTATCGAACGTTGGACAAAAATCCCTGTAACAAAAATTACAGAAGCAGAAACACAAAAACTATTAAATCTTGAAACTAACTTACATAAACATGTAATATCTCAAGATGCTGCCGTAACTGCAGTTTCAAAAGCAATTAGAAGAAATAGAGCTGGACTTCAAAGCACCAAAAGACCACCATCATTTATATTTGTTGGGCCTACAGGAGTTGGTAAAACAGAGCTTGCAAAAGCATTGGCATATGAAATGTTTGGAAGTGAAGACAGTATTATTAGAATAGATATGTCAGAATATATGGAAAGCCATTCAACTTCTAAATTAATTGGTTCACCTCCGGGATATGTTGGATATGATGATGCTGGACAATTAACAGAAAAAGTAAAAAGAAGACCTTATTCAATTATATTATTAGACGAAATTGAAAAAGCTCATCAAGATGTATTTAATATATTATTACAAGTATTAGATGATGGAAAACTTACTGATAGCCAAGGTAATACAGTAAGCTTTGAAAATACAATTATTATAATGACATCAAATGCTGGCTCAAACTTAAATAATAATTCTATTGGATTTGGAAATCAAACAACAATTAATAGTGATAAAATGCTTGGAGCATTAAAAGAATTATTTAGACCAGAATTCTTAAACAGAGTTGATGAAACAATAGTATTTAATCCTCTAACAGAAGATGAATTATTACAAATTGTTGATTTACTTCTTGAAAAAACTTGCGAAGCCTTAGGAAACAAAGAAATAAAATTAGAATTAGATATAGATGCTAAAAAATTCATTGCTTCTAAAGGTACTGATTTAAAATATGGTGCAAGACCTTTAAGAAGATCAATTCAAAAATTAGTTGAAGATGAAATTGCTGAAATGATTTTAAGAGAAGATGTTAAATCTGGTCAAATAATTCATGGATACATGGAAGGCGAAATTTTAAAATTTAAAGTAGACTAAAATTTAATTATAAAAGCAATTAAATAGTATTAAAGAGGGCTGTACAAAGTGGTTAGAATTAAATGTTCACTTTTCTACAGCTCTTCTATTTGCTGAATTTATATTATAAAATATTTTCTTAGTTTTAGTTTAGGAATATTTAATTTTAATATAATTACTTGTCTACTTGGAATTTTATTTTTAAAACATTCCATAAAATTACAAGCTCTTATAAAAGAAGATAACTAATAATATTATTAGTTATCTTCTATTCAAAATCTTCAATAGCAGAATTTAGATTCCCCATGCCATATACATATATTCCACTTTCTAAATTACTTACATCTGTACTTGTAAGGTATTCTTTACCTATATCAGTAGTTTTATAGAGTTCTAATTCTCCAGAAGCACCTACATGATATATATCAATACTATCATCAACTAATTTTAATACATAATGTTCATCACATACATTATTTATATTTTGAGATAAAACTATATTACTACTACTAAACTCTTCAACATCCCAATCTTGATATAAATTCTCTACCTCTGCTCTACTTAAATTAACCAATTCTATTGGTAATTCACTATATTGAAATTTTAAATGACCACACTCATTATAATATTTTTTAAGTGCAAAGCTTGCATTATAACTAACTTTTTCCTCTTCCCAAACTGTTTCTTCTACCTCAGTTTCATTTTTTTCATTTTCATATGCTATTCCTGAATCGCCATTTTTCCATAAAACAGAAAAATAATACCCTATTCCAATAGAAAAAACAAAAATTAATAATCCATAAAAAATAACTCTTTTCATATTTATCACCTATGCTTATTATGCATAAAATGGTAATAAATATTCAATATTTATATTAATTAGTTTTTAAATACATAGCTACTGCTTCTTTTATTAGTTCATTTATAGAAATATGTTTTTCTATAGATTTCATTTTTGCTTTATTATGAAGTTCAACTCTTAATCTTACATTTAATGAACCTTTACATTGTAACTATTTTTAGTTGCGTTTTATTTTAGTCATAATTTTTAAATTACTTTTTCTATCAACTTTTATCATAATTTCTCCCATTAAATCAGTTCGATATACTTTTGTTCCTAAACTTTTAAATCTTTCTAAAACATCTTCTGATGGATGTCCAAAATTATTCTTCTTTCCTACTCCAATAAGTGCTATTTTAGGCTTTACAGCTTTTATAAAATCTTCTGTCGACGAAGTCTTTGACCCATGATGTCCTACTTTTAATACTACACAAGTTAAATCATTATTACTTTTTAAAATTTCATTTTCAGCTATTTCTTCTATATCACCTGTAAATAACATAGAAAAATTATTATACTTTAATTTAAAAACTAATGAATTATTATTTAATTCGTTTTCATTAATCATTTTTTTAGGATTTGGAAATATTACTTCTAGCTTCAATCCTTTTTCAATCTCTACTTCCATACCTTCCTGTAATACTATTATTTCTATTTTTTTCTGATTTGCTATTTGTATTAAATCATTTAGTTGATTACATATTTCAGGCTGAATTCCTATAAATATTTTATTAACCTTTATGTTTTCAAGTATAGCAAATAAACCTCCTATATGATCACTATCACCATGTGATACTATTAAATAATCTATTTTATTTATTTTTCTATCTAATAAATATGGAAGTACAATATTTTTTCCTGCATCATATTTATCAGAGTTTCCTTCTCCTCCATCTATAATTATTTTTTTACCCTTTGGAGTAATAATTACAGTGCAATCTCCTTGACCTACATCAACAAAATATATTTTTAGCGAAGAATCAAAATTTATAAAGTTAATTAAGTTTAATATAATTAAACTTATAATTATAATTTCTTTTAATATATTATCTAATCTACTAATTATTTTATTTTTACATACTCCTTCTAGCTTTCTTACTTGCTTCCTATTATCTAATTTATATTTTAATTTTTTAATATTCATTTCTTTTTTAATATTTACTAATATCTTACATATCTCTTTTTTTAAAAATCTATATGATAATAAAATCTTAATCATATAAACTTTTCTCATTCTTAATAGATATACAACAATAACAATAAATAAGTAATATATAAATATTTCTATAAAATTTGGTGTTGTTACATATATTTTAGAAAGTGGCAAATTAGCACAAATTCGAGCTATGTCAAAAACAACATAGATTAATTGAGTCTCAATTATAGCAATAATTTTTGATATTGGTAAAAAGAAAAATGAAGTAAAAACCGTTGCATATCCTAAAATTAGAATTGGACCTATAAAAACTGAAATCAAAATATTCGAAATAAAAAAAGTTAATGAAAAAGTATTAAAACTATAAATCATTATAGGAAAAATTAGTATTTGCGCTGAAATACTAACTAAAAAAATACTTAATAGGATTTTAAATATTTTTTCTTTTATATACTTAATGATTAATCGAATACTACATTTAAAATATAGTTTTTCTGAACTATTTGTTTGTTCTTTTAATATGTCTATAATACTCTTATTTTTATTATCTTTTTTTATATTAATAGTTTTATTTCTTGATAAATTTACTTTTAATTTTATTTCTAAAACTCTATATAAAAACTTACTAAACAATACTATTCCTAAAGTACCTGCAAAAGAAAGCCACATACCAATATTAAAAATATTAAAAGGATTTATCATAATTATAATAAAAAAAGATAATACAAAAGTTATATAAAAATTATTCTTTCGTTTTATATTAAAACTAATTAATTCCATTGAGCTCATAATACATGCTCTAATGCATGATGCTGAAAATCCTGTTAATACAAGAAAAATGAATAATAAAAATATTAATATATAATTTCTAATATTCTTATTTTTAATAATTTTTTCTAATAAAAAGTTCACACCCAAAACCACATATGTAACATGTAATCCAGAAATGGCAAGTATATGAGAAATACTACTATCTCTAAAATTATCTTTTATATCTTTATCTAAAGTACTTATATCTCCTAATAATATTCCTTTTAAAAAACTTGCATTTTCAGTACTATACAAATAATCTATTTTACTTTTCAAATTATATTGTATTTTTCCTAAAATGCTATAACTATCAATTTTATGCTTTATTTTTACTATATTTTCAGCATTTACAATTCCATATATTTTTTTAGTTTTTAAATAATTTCTATAACTAAACCCTTTGTAATTTCTTGATATTTCTCCTTTTTCAAATTTTCCTTCTACTGAAATTACATCTCCAACAGAAAAACTTTCTCCTTTTGAAACATATAAAATAATTTTAGTATTTTTCATATTTCTTAAATTATTTTTATCTTTATACATAATTTGGGTATTCTGTTTTTTTATTTTTTCAAAAAATTGACTACTACTATCAACATATAATTCTTCTTTATTTATGCTTTCTTCAATAAAAAATTTTGCTTTACTTACTTTCACTATATATTTATCATAATATTCTGTTTCTTCTTTATTACTTATAATCTCGCATATAGCCAAAATACATGCTTCTTCTGGATACATATATTCAAAAGAAAAAATAAAGGCTATGTTATAACATAGCCCCATTATTATAAATATTAAAATTTTATTTTTTATAGATAATCTCCTCCTAAGTTTGCCCCTTTAGTCTACTATTCTTTTTGCTACTATAAAACGCTCATTATAGTATGTATTTGTATTTAAATTATCTGTTACTACACCTCTTTGTGGATTTGCTGCATGTATAAATTCTCCATTAGCTATATAGATTCCTGTATGACCTATTTTATTTTTTCCCTCATCATAAAATAAAATTAAATCACCTGCTTTTAAATCTTCTTTAGAAATATCTATACCTATATTATTTTGATTTGCAGCTGTAGTTCCTAAATTATATCCAAAATTTGAAAACACATATCTTGTAAAACCTGAACAATCAAATCCTGATTCTGGTGTTTTTCCTCCAACTACATAATCTGTTCCTAAATAGTTTTTTGCATAATTTACAACTTCTTCGCCTTTATTAACTTTTGAAGTTTCTGATGATAACATATTATTTACAGCAATATTTTTTTCTTGATCAACTTTTAAATCTTCTCCACTATCTATAGAAGTTCTTTCGTCTGAACTTCTTGAAGATACATTTTTATCTGATACTGTTACTAAAGTCTTTTTAATATATCCAGAAATATTTTCGCTTGTAATTTTATACCAATCTCCTTCTTCTTCTATAATTGTTACTGTATCACCATAATCTAAAAAACTTATAAATTTTGAAGATTGATTTGCCTTTTCTCTTACTTTAGCTGTTTCTACATTAACTTTTCCTGTTTTATTAGAATTTGTTTGAGTTTGATTATTACTTACATTTGTATTATTAGAAACATTATTAGCTACAGTATTAGTGCTATTAGTATTTGTAGTATTAGCTGTATTATTAACAGTATTATTACTTACTTCATTAACATTATTTGTTTCTTTTGGAGTTTCAGGTACTGTATCAGATATTTGACTTGCACTTGATGTAGAAACTTTAGCTTTTGGTAACCAACCTGTTATGTTTCCATCTGTAACTTGTACCCAATTTTTCACTTCTGATATTTTTGTTATTTGTTTTCCAGCTACTAATACTGCGATTCTATTAGACATTAAATTTGGAACTATTCGTAAATTTGCTGATATACTTACAGAAACTATATTACTATTTCCATTTGATTGATTATTAAAAACTTGTGCATTATTTTCAGCTGTAGCACTTTGTGTATTAGTATTTTGAGTGGATGTATTTTGACTATTTACATTTTCTACTGTATTTTGATTAGTATTGTTCTGCTCTACAGTATTACTTTGTGTAGTATCGTTTTTCACTACTGCATTTTGTATAGTATTATTTTGTGCTACTACATTTTCTGAAACATTATTAGTATTATTTTGAGCATTAGTATTTGTAGTTTTTTCAGTTACAAATTCTTTCTTCATATAACCTGTATTATTTTGATATTTAACTTTATACCAATCTCCACTTTCTTCTAATATCTCAACCTCTTCACCTTTATAAATGTTAGTTATTATATCAGAAGAAGTATTATTTTCTTTTCTAAGTCTTGCTGCCTGAGCATTTATATTTCCTGTTTTTGCTAAAGAAGTACCTATTAGAAAATAAGTTACAATAATAATAACTAACATTATTTTTTTTAAACTTCTCATAAATAATTACCTCTATTAATTATTATCTTCCAAATTTAATTTTATATGTACTTCTTCTAATTGTTTATCAAAAACTTTAGATGGTGCATTCATTAATAAATCTCTTGCTTTTTTATTTTTAGGGAATGCTATAACTTCCCTTATACTATCTTCTTTTGCAAGAAGCATAATAACCCTATCAATTCCTGCTGCTGCACCTGCATGTGGTGGTGTTCCATAACTAAATGCATTAAATAATGCTCCAAACTTTCCTTTTACATCTTCTTCTGTATATCCTGCTGTTTCAAAAGCTTTAACCATTATATCTTGATCATGATTTCTTACAGCACCTGATAAAATTTCATATCCATTACATACAGCATCATATTGATATGCATATATATCTAGTGGATCTTTTGTATTTAATGCTTCTAAACCACCTTGTGGCATTGAAAATGGATTATGATTAAAATCTATTGTTCCTTCATCTGATAACTCATACATTGGGAAATCTACTATGAAGCAAAATCTATAAGTATCTTTTTCTAATAAATCTAATTCTTCTCCAAGTTTAATTCTAACATTACCTGCTATCTTTACTGCTTTATCATATTCATCAGCAACAAAGAATATTGCAGAATTTGTTTTTACATTCATTTTTTCAAATATTTTGGCTTTTCTTTCATCATCTATAAATTTGCTTATTCCACCATTTAAATTTCCATCATTATCTACTTTAACCCATGCTAATCCTTTAGCTTCTAATTCATTAACTGCATATTCAGACATAGTATCAAAAAATTTTCTAGGTTTTTCTTCCATATTTTCAGTAACTATTGCTTTAACTGTTTTATCTTTAAAAGCATTGAATTCTGTTCCTTCAAAAATATCTGTTAAATCTGAAATAATTAATGGATTTCTTAAATCTGGTTTATCTGTACCATATCTCTCCATTGATTCATTAAATGGTATTCTTACAAATGGTCCTTCATCTACATGCCAATCTGTATTTTCTTTAAAAACCTTTGGTAAAACTGTTTCTATTACTTCAAATACATCTTCTTGTGTAGCAAAACTCATTTCAAAGTCTATTTGATAAAATTCTCCTGGAGAACGATCAGCCCTAGGATCTTCATCTCTAAAACATGGTGCTATTTGATAATATTTTTCAAATCCTGATACCATTAGTAATTGTTTAAATTGTTGTGGTGCTTGAGGAAGTGCATAAAATTCTCCTGGATGTAATCTACTTGGTACTAAAAAATCTCTTGCTCCTTCTGGTGAAGAATTTGCAAGTATTGGTGTTTGTATTTCTGTAAATCCTAATTCATCCATAGCTGTTCTAAAGTCTTTCAAAATTTTAGAACGTAATATAATATTTTTATGTATTCTTTCATTTCTTAAATCTAAAAATCTATATTCTAATCTTAAATCTTCTCTAACATTTTGACCTTCAACATTTATTTCAAATGGTAATGCATTTCTACATTTTCCTAAAACTGTTACATCTTTAGCAACAACTTCTATTTCTCCTGTAGGAATTTTATCATTTTTACTACTTCTTTCTACTACTTTACCTGTAACTGTAATAGTACATTCTTTAGTTATATCTTTTTTATCAATATCTTCTGATACTACAATTTGTGTAATTCCATTTTGATCTCTTAAATCTATAAATACCATCTTTCCAAGATTTCTTACTGTTTGTACAAATCCTGCTAATCTAACCTCTTTATTTACATCTGATATTCTAAGTTCTCCACAATTGTGTGTTCTGTATTCATTTTCCATAGCTTCTTCTCCTCTTTTAGCACATTTTGATTTATTATACAATATTTGTATTTTTTTTTCAATATTATAAATCAATAAAAATCTCAGTATATTCATAATTTTTATATAGAACAATAGTGGATAATATATAATCTGTAAAAGACAAAACTATACTGAATTGTCCACGTCATTGTTCGATTCGCCAATTTTACAAAGTAAAATTGTATGCAAATTTTGCCGAAGGCTTTATATTATAGGGAATTGCTTCGCAATTCCCTATAATATAAAAAGGGATATTAGGTTAATCTAATATCCCTACTATTATATTCTATTTATATAAAACCATTCTAAATCCCCAATAATTATCAGATGTATTTTCTGAATAATATTGATGACTACTTGGTGGCCTGCATAAACTTGCTGCTCCACCACGAATAACTCTATAAATTAAATTCTCATCTTCATCATTATTTCTTCTACTTGAAGAAGATGTATCTTCTGAAGGTTTATAAATTTCTGTAGTCCATTCTCTTACGTTTCCAGCTAAATCAAATATGTGGTTCATTTCATCTTTCTCTGTTACTCCTGTTGGGAATATTGTTCCATCATAATTTCCATAAGTTGTACTAGAAGAGTAGTTATCTGTTTCACTATCTATCCATGCTAAAACAGTATCCCATGCATAACTATTTATTAAAGCTGTATGAGTATCTTCATATCCAAATACTTCTGCTGATTTATTAGAATATTCTATAGCATCTTGGAAAGTTATATTAGTCCATGGAACTTTTCCTTGCATAGATGCTGCTACCATTTCTCCATCTTTTTCAAATTGTGAAGCTTCAAATCTTGCCATATAAAATCCATAATATTTTGCAACACTATTTACTAATGCTGATGCTGTACTATTTGATTCTTCATAGTTTATACTAAGCATTGTATTACGTGTTAATTTTCCTGATTCAACTGGTATCCAAACATATTGGTTTCCATCTTCATCTTCTATTACAAATCCCTCTTCTACACTTGCATCTTCATCTACAGGTGTAAATCCTTCTGGTATATATGGATTGTTTGAAGAAATTTCTGGTATTTCTGTAACTTCTATCGATAAGTTATCAGACTCTCCATTTACACAATTTGCTATAAATTTATATTTTCCATTTTCCTCTACTTCGTAATTTGCTGTATCTCCTTCTACAACTGTTCCATCTGGAAGTATTATTTCTTTAATTCCACCTTCATCTGTTGTAGTCGCATATGCAGTAATCGTTACTTTCTTAGGCTTGTCTCCTTCATAGTCTTTACTCAAATTAATTATTGGTTTTGTTGAAACAACATTAGAACTATTATTACCACTATTAGTTCCTGGAATATTTCCTGTTACTACAAAATTAACTATAAGTGCACCAACTGCAATAAAAACAACTACTAGCGCTATAATTATTACTGGCGATAATTTACCTTCCATATTCATTCTCTCCTTTTGTATATTATATAGAATATTAAATCATATAATAATATTTTTTTCAAACCTTTTTGATAAAAATATTAATTTTTTTAACAAAAAACGAGACAATTAAATTGTCTCGCATTTTATTTATTTACTCTGCTGGATAAACACTTACTTGTTTTTTATCTTTACCTTTTCTTTCAAATTTAACTGTTCCATCTACTAAAGCAAATAAAGTGTCATCACTACCGATTCCAACATTAGTTCCTGGATGTACGTTTGTTCCTCTTTGTCTTATTATTATATTTCCAGCTTTAACTATTTGTCCATCAGATTTTTTAACACCAAGTCTTTTTGACTCACTATCTCTTCCGTTCTTAACACTACCTTGACCTTTTTTGTGTGCCATGAAAGATTCACTCCTTTCGCTTTATATTTTATTTATAACATTTATTAATTTCGATATAAGTTATAAAAATTACTATTTAGCTGCTTTTTCAGCTTTTTCTGCTTTCTCAGCAGCTGGTTTTTCAGCTTTTTCTGCTTTAACTTTTATTGAAGTAATTTCTACTTTAGAGTAGTCTTGTCTATGTCCTCTAGTTTTTCTTTCATTCTTTTTAGGTTTATACTTGAAAACTAAAATTTTCTTTGATCTACCATTAGACACTACCTTTCCTTCAACTTTAGCATTAGACACATAAGGATTTCCAACTTGTATTTTTCCATCATTAGATACTAAAACAACTTTATCAAAAGAAACTTTTTTTCCTTCTTCTGTATCTAATTTTTCAAAATATACAGTTTCACCTTCTTGTACTTTATATTGTCTACCACATGCTTCAATTATTGCGTACATTAAAAATGCACCTCCCTTTTTTGTATACTCGCTAACTTCCAACTTGGGTAACTATTAAATAATAGTATTTATAAACCCTAGTTAAGCAGTTTACAGTAATAGATTTTAACATGATTTCCAGATTTTGTCAAGCTTTTTATATATACTATATACTAAATTGCAAAAATATGATTACATATAAATTAGTAATAGAATTATTTTTCTATACATAAAAAACGATAAGCTGTCGCTTATCGTTAATATATTTTACTTAATTTATTTTGCGTCTCTATCTCTTCCACCTGGTTTTCTTACATTATTTTCTAATTCTCCAGCTGGTTTTACATCAACATTTGTTGCTTCAACTTTTTCCATTGTTGAATCAATTCTATGACTAGAGTTATCACTAGGCAAAATCTGAATTTCTGAATCTACTTTTGCTTGTGATTTCTTTCCATTTTCTAAAGTACCTCTTTGGGTTTTTATTAATTCTATGGCATCTTCTTTAGAAATTGAACCTTCTTTTATGGCAACAGCTGTTGCTGTTGTTAAACCTAATGACTCATCTTCTTCAACATATTGTTCTGGGTGGTCTCCAAACATTATATTTAATCCATTTAAAAGTTCACCTAAAAAACTCATAATACTCTTTTCTAGGACTTACCTAGTTCCTCCTTACTAATTAATTTACAAAACATAAATCTATTATAACAGAAAAAGTCCTTAAAATCAAGGACTTTTTCAAAAATAATTTACATAATTCGGATTTTTGTGATTTTTAACTCTATTTTTTATATAATAAACTATCATTTTCAATTAAATTTAATCTTATTTTTTTATTATACACTTATAATATTTTAATCAGAATTTAGTTCATATAATCTTTTAATCTTTTACTTCTACTTGGATGTCTTAATTTTCTTAATGCTTTTGCTTCTATTTGTCTTATTCTTTCACGAGTTACTTGGAATTCTTTACCAACTTCTTCTAGAGTTCTCGCTTTTCCATCTTCTAACCCAAATCTTAATTTTAAAACTTTTGCTTCCCTTGGTGTTAATGTACTCATAACTTCTTCAAGTTGTTCTTTTAATAATGTATATGCTGCAGAATCATGTGGAGCTGGTGACTCATCATCTGGAATGAAATCTCCTAAATGGCTATCATCTTCTTCTCCTATTGGTGTTTCTAATGAAACTGGATCTTGTGCTATTTTTTGAATTTCCATAACTTTTTCTACTGGTATCTCCATTTCTTCCGCAATTTCTTCTGGTGTAGGCTCTCTTCCTAAAATTTGTAATAAGTGTCTTGATGTACGTATTAATTTATTTATTGTTTCTACCATATGAACTGGTATTCTTATTGTTCTTGCTTGATCTGCTATAGCTCTTGTTATAGCTTGTCTTATCCACCATGTTGCATATGTGCTAAATTTATATCCTTTTTTATAATCAAATTTTTCTACGGCTTTTATTAATCCCATGTTTCCTTCTTGGATTAAATCTAAAAATAGCATTCCTCTTCCAACATATTTTTTAGCTATACTTACAACTAGTCTTAAATTTGATTCAGCAAGTTTTTGTTTTGCTTCTTCATTACCTTCTAAAACTTTTTCTGCAAGTTCTAATTCTTCCTCAAAATTAAGTAGTGGTATTCTACCAATTTCTCTTAAATACATTCTTACAGGATCATCAACGCTAACACCTTCTATATTAACTAAATCGATATCTTCAAGTTTAATATCTTCTACTTCATCTAAATCGTCAATATCAGGTTCTAAAAAGTCTTCATCATCTTTTAATACATTTACCCCTATCTCTTCAAAAGCTTCAAAAACTTTATCTATTTGTTCAGGATTAGCTTCTCCAAGTTCTGCTGCTAATTCTCCATATGTTATTTTCCCTTTTTCTTTAGCTGCATTTACTATTTTTAAAAGTTTTTCTTTTTCTGCATCTTCTTCTCCACCTTTTTTATCGTTTTCCTTACTAGCTTTCTCTTTTTTAGTTTTTTCTTTATCTTTTTTCTTATCAGTTTCTTTTGATTTTTCTTCTTTTTTCATAGTAGAGTTTTTCTCTTCTACCACTTCTTCATTCTTAGCTTTTTTCTTTCTTGTAGGTTTTTCTTCATCTATAACTTCTTCTACTACATCTTTTTCTGTTTTTTTCATTTTTCTATTATACCTCCTACTTATTTTTAGCTAATTCTATTATAATATCACTCAATTCTTGCTCAAGCTTAGCTATTTCATCTTTTGTTAGAGAAGAACTATTTTCTAATGCTTTTATAATTTCGTTTTTCTTATTTGATAGTCTATCTTTATTATAAATATTTATTACATCTTCTATACATTTTTCTACTGAATTTATTTCATAATCAGTTACTAAAATTTCACTTACATGTGACTGAATTTCTGTATCTTCTATATTTGCAATTGTTTGTAATATTTTTTCGCTTTCTTCTGCTGTTGATTCTAAAATCTTTTCAAAAATTCTTTTGTTAGTATCTAATCTAAAATCTTCTAACATTATATTTGTTACTATTGGCTCATAAGATTCTCTAAAATGATTTATAAGCAGATATATAAGCATGTTCTCTCTTTTTATTGTGGCTGGATTAATTTCTTCGTTTTTTTGTTCTTTTATAATTGATTTTACTAAAACTTTTTCATTTACATCTTTATATGCTACTTTATTTACTTCTGCATAAATTGCTTCTTTTGAAATATTATATTGATTAGCCACTTTATCAATATATATTTCTCTTTCAATTTTGTTTTCAACACTTGAAAGTACTGTTGTTATTTCTTTTAAAAATCTAATTTTATCATTAGCATTCTCAAGATTATATTTATTTTTTAGCATTTTTATTCTAAATTCAACTAACGAAATAGCTTTTTCAATTAATAAATTGAATCTACCACTTCCATATTTTATAACATATTCATCTGGATCTTTTGCACCTTCCATTTGCAATACTCTTGCATCACAACCTTGTCCTTCAAGAATTCCTAAAGCCCTCATTATTGCTTCTTGACCTGCACTATCAGAATCATAACTTAATATTATTTGCTCACTATATCTTCTTAATAATCTTCCTTGTTCTTCTGTTAAGGCTGTTCCTAGTGAAGCAACAACATTATCAAATCCTCTTTGGTACAGTGATATAGCATCCATATACCCTTCGACTAATATAATCCTTTTAGAATCTGATTGCTTGGCTAGATTTAATGCAAATAAATGCTTCTTTTTTGAATATACTAAGTTTTCATTAGAATTTATGTATTTTGCCATTTTATCATTATTTTCTAATTTTCTACCACCAAAAGCTATAACTCTACCATTTACTTCCATTATTGGAAACATTAATCTTTTTCTGAATCTATCAAGAAAATCTCCCTTTTCAGTTTTATTTACAAGTCCAGTTGCTAAAATTTCTTCATCTTTAAATCCTTGTGCTTTTAAATGTTTATATAGTTCATTATATTCTCCTGAATATCCTATTTTAAAAGCTTTTAACGTTTTGTTATCTAGTTTTCTTTCCTTTACATAGTCTTGTGCTATTTTAGCTAATGGTTGATATAACCTCTCGTGGTAAAAGATTGTTGCTTCTGCATTAATTTTATACATTCTGTCTTTTAAGTATTGTGTTTTATTAAATTCTGTATTTTGTGATACTGGCAATTCTATTCTTGCACGTTCTGCTAAAAGTTCTAAAGCTTCCTTAAAAGAAACTCTCTCAATTTCACTAACAAATGTAAATACGTCCCCTCCTTTATGGCAACCAAAGCAATGAAAATATTGCCTGTCAGCCGAAACAGAAAAAGAAGGTGATTTTTCTTTGTGAAATGGACATAAGCCGAAAAAATTTCTACCACTTCTTTTTAAAGTTACATATTGAGAAACTACATCAACTATATCATTTGCTGATCTTATTTCCTCTTTTAATTCATCAGTGTATTGAACCATTTTTTAACCTTTCTTTTATAATATTCGACACATATTATTCAAATCCTTCATTTTTTATGTAAATCATTTCATTTATGTACATTTTTTTAAAACAATATTCGACATATATATCTATCAAACCTTTATTTAATGTACTAAACTTTTTTTGACTTTTAAGTAGACAATTTTTAAATTTATTATAGAGTTATATAAGTAATTTAATATAGAACAAAAATGCACAATATTTAATAGGAAATACAACACACTTTCATTTTAAACAAAAAAAGATTATATATTCCTATACAATCTTTTTTATCTATTCTTATATTAGTTTGCTGAAACAAATTTTTTAACTATATTATTTGTTGTAGAATCTTCTGGCATTCCAACTGCTTTTTGTAATTCTTCTTGTGGAACTATTCCATGTAATTCATATGATGTATTAATTTTATTGTCAACTAATTCTTCAACTTCTTCCTTTTCTTTACTTTCTGCTAATACTAGTTCACTAACTAAAATTTGTTTTGCATTTAATAACATCTTTTTCTCTGTTGTTGATAATCCTTTATCTTTTTGTTTAAAACTTAAGTTTCTTACTATGTCCGCAACTTCAAATATGTCTCCTGATTTCATTTTTTCAACATTATCTCTATATCTTTTGTTCCACTTCATAGACATCTCTGTGCTGTCTTGCTCTAAAACATTTATTACTTTTCCGGCTGTCTCTTTATCTATAATATTTCGTACTCCAATTTCTTCCGCTTTTGCTGTAGGTACCATAACTTTCACTTCACCTGGCATTTTTATAATATAATATGATTGCTTTTCGTCTAAAATTGCTCTTTCTTCAATCGTTTCAATCACACCAGCTCCGTGCATTGGGTATACTATTTTATCTCCTACTTTAAACATTTTTAATTCGTCACTCCTTCCAAGTAATACAAAATTACTACACTAAAATTATACTACAAAAATTACCAAAAGTCAAAGAATTCTAACGAATTAATTAAATTTTTTTCACATTTATATTACATTTTTCCAAAAACACTTGCAAAATCAGTTTTTTAGAGTTTTAATATATTATTTGCTAGTTGAGCCAAATCCACCAACTCTTTCACCTTCGGCTGAATCATCATCTGTTATTAAATATTTTTGGAACATAGCTTGTCCTATAGCATCACCTTTTTTTATTTCTATATCTTCTTCTTTTAAATTAAAAAATGAAAACATAAAGTGTCCATCATTATCTGGATTTCCATAATAGTCTTTATCTATTACTCCTATACTATTTGCCATTACTAATCCTCTTTTTCCTGGATTAGAACTTCTATTACAAAGAATTAAAACTTCATCATCTTCCATATATGCTTTTAATCCTGTTTTTACTAGAGTTGGTTTTTGTCCTTTTTTAAAAGATGGTATTATACAATCCTCTGCTGCCTCTATATCATATCCTGCTGAATATTTTGTTTTTCTTATTGGTAAATTTATCCCTGCATTTTCAAATCCTTTTGCTACTTCAAATCCACGTTTTTTCATTTTCTTTTCTCCTTTATTTATTTTTTCATATTATATAATTTTATTTGGCAAATTTCAACATTTTATTTTACTTGTAACATATTTAATTAAACCTATATCATTTTCAATGTACTTGCACTATATATATCACTACTGTTGAATAATTTACATAAAGCTGATATAATATATGGAGAATTGCAATAATTCACATATAAAAAAGAAAGAGAGGTCATTAATATGGCTCACGGAGGACACTGTGGCGGTAGTCATGCACATCATCACCATCGGGGTAGAGGAGGTTTAGATATTCCAACACCAATTCTGATCCTGATAATATTAGCTTTCTTGGGTATATCAATATGGGAAAATTCTGTCAAATCTGATATAGGTGGTAAAAAGCCTTTAGATGGTACCTATGAAACATATCCTGTATACTTAATTGATGAAAGCGACTACTTATCAAATCATGAATTAATTATTAATGGGTTACAATACTTGCATAATAAAACAAACGTGCAAGTGGTGGTACTTGTATCCAGTGGATCTTGGTCAGATCAAAAAACTGTAGATGAATACTATAAGATGTTTGATGACGAAGCTCATATGTTAATCGTAATCACAACTTCATGGTATGAAAAATACGACTATTATGCTATTGGTGACTTAACTAACAGTGTAATTGACGATCGAGCCGCTGATTACCTGATTGATACAAAAATCAACAATAGTAGAAGTGGTGAGAAGTGGGAAAGAGTTTTAAAAGAATTTACAGATAAACTCTTGTCTACGTATTAAGTAATCTTTCTATATGGGAAAAAGAGAAGTTACAGTCTTATCGTAACTTCTCTCCCATTTTTATAAAAATAAAAACCTGAATGATATAAATATAATCACTCAAGTTTTATTTTATATTAAGACTAATAGAAATTAATCTTGTGTATATGGTATAATTGCAATATGTCTTGCTCTTTTTACTGTTGTTGTAATTTCTCTTTGATGTTTAGCACAAGCTCCTGTTGCTCTTCTTGGTAATATTTTACCTTTTTCGTTGATAAATTTCTTTAATTGATCAGCATTTTTATAATCTAATACAAAGTTTTTATCATTACATAATGCACAAACTTTTTTTCTTATTTTTCTAAACTTTGGATTAAAATCATCATCTTGATTATTTCTATTGTTTCTTTTATTTTGTTTTTTATCAGCCATTTCAAATCCTCCAATCTTCTAACTTTATATATTAATTAAATTAGAATGGTAAATCGTCATCAGATGAAGTAACTTGGAATTCAGCACTTTGTGTAACTGCTTCTCCAAATGTATCTTCAAAACTTCCTGAGCTTTCCCCATCTCTTTTACTATCTGCAAAATATGCTTCTTCTGCAACTACTTCTGTAACATAATGTTTTTGTCCTTGTTCGTCATCCCAAGTTCTTGTTTGTATTCTTCCTATTATTCCAACTTGTTGACCTTTTTTAAAGTATTTGCTACAAAATTCTCCAGTCTTGCTCCAAGCTACAATATTTATAAAATCTGCTTGTCTTTCTTCACCTTGTCTTGCAAATCTTCTATTAACTGCTAAACTAAATGAAGCTACTAGAGTATTGTTTGTTTGAGTATATCTTACTTCTGGGTCTCTTGTTAATCTTCCCATTAAAATTACTTTGTTCATTTGGTTTCCACCTTTCTTTTCTATTCTTCGTCTTTTCTTACAACGATGAATTTCATTACTTCGTCTGTAATTCTGTATACTCTTTCAAGTTCTGATATTAAACTTGGTGCAGCTTCAAAGTTAATTAATACATATATACCTTCTGAATTTTTTTTGATTTCATAGGCTAATTTTTTCTTTCCTAACTCTTCTACTGACTCAACTTTTCCGTCATTATTAATTATGTCTGAAAATTTTTGAGTTAATTCTTTAACTCCTGCATCTTCAACATTTGGATTAATAATGAATACTGTTTCGTATTTATTCATTATTTTTCACCTCCTTTTGGATATTAAACCCATATTTTAAATATGAGTAAGGATATAAATAGTTGCGTAATCAGTGAATTGATTGCACACTATTAATATTCAAGTATAAAAATAGTTTTGTGATTTTTATACTTGAATATTTTAACACACTTTTTTTTTTTTGACAAGGGTTTTCTATTATTTTGTAATATCATCTTCTTTATCTATAGTATCTTTATTTTTTTGCTGTGCAAGAACTCTATTTCTTGGTAATAAATTCTTTATTTCACTTATTATATTACTTATAATTGATGTTCTTTGCTTTTTGGCAATTACTTTTATTTCTTGCATTTTTTGTTTAGATGCTCTTTTTTTTTCTACATTTTCTCTTATTTTACTTTGAAATTTATCAAAGTCATCAGTTAATGTTCTCTCTTCAAATGATATTTTCTCATTATCAGAATTACTAATATAAAAAGAATCTTGTTCTTGTAATAAATTTGATGGTAAACCTCTTTTATATTTTTCAGAATATACAGTAGTTTGCACAGGATCTCCCGTTTCTAAGGAAATTGGATGTCCATTTCGAGTTAATAGATAATAATAATCATTACCTTTTCTGGCACTAAAAAATTTATATTCTTTTATTTTTTCTGATGATATTTCTTTATCCTCTGCCATTTCTTTTGAAATTCCATTTATTAAAAATCTTTGTGTTTTACTATATTCTTGTTCTTTTGTTTGAAATGGATAAAATTCACTTTCTTTATAACTACAAGTTTCATCTAAAACTTGTACATCATATCCTCTTTTAGAAAGAATCATTTTAGCTACTTTTAATCTACTTTCATAAAATTTTTTAAATGTATTATCATTTTTAAAGTTTCCTCTAACTAATTCAAATCCTTGTAATCTTTCAAAATAATTTTTAGCATCTTCTATGTTTTTAATTTTTGCAAACTCTTTATAAAAAACTTTTTTTAAAATAGTATCTTGTGTTTCTTTAAAATATGATTCATCATCTTTTAACTTTTCTGGGGCTACTAATCTATTAGATCTGTGTTTAATAAATCTAAAAAGATCTTTACCATATTTTTCTGAAAATTCTTTAAAAAATTTATTATCTCCTCTTAATATACTTTCATCTGCATCTTTTTTCAATATATATTCCATTTGCCTTATTAAAGCAACATTATAAATATAACCTGTATTCTTTGAAAAATTAAATTGCAAATTTTTAGAGTAAAATCTTGAAAGCTTATTTCCATACAATTTCTCTACAATATTTTCAGTACCACCTTCAATAAATCCTGTTTTATCAAAATAATATCCCAAAACTGCTGCTGGTCCAGTTATAGCATGAATTGTCTCATGAAGTCGAGTTCTTTTACTTGATATTTCATTTGTTTTAATATTATTCTCATTAAAGTACATTGCATTTGTTCCAGGATGATAAAATGCTGCCATCTCTTTTTTAGCCGAATCCCATTCTGCTTTACAAGCAGTAACGTGTTTCAATCTTTCTTGTAATTCATCTTTACTAATATTACAATTTAATTCGGATAATTTATCAATTTGTTCATCTACTAAGTATACTTTCTGTCCTTGTGTTAGCTTTTTTATTTGCTTTATTCCTAATAAATTAACTACTTTCAAAGGTAGAATAGCAAAATACACTTCTGGTGGTTTTAATTCATATTTATCAATAATAGCTTTTATCAAATTTTCATTTTCTATAACTTTATAATCATCTTCAATTTTTTCACAAAATAAGTCACATTCATCACTTGCAAAATGATAAATATTTTTTTCCGGCTTCCAATCATAAATATCAACTAATGTATATTCTATATTATTAAAAATTCTATTTTCTAACTGCATCTATATCCCCTTATATTTTATTTATATTCTTCTAAATCTATTTTCTCATAATTTAAATTTCTTGTATAAATTTTTTCATTATTACTTTTTACTCCTGCATAATAATATATTGTGTGGCTTTGCTCATTTATAATATATATATCTTTTTCTCCTAGTTTTCTTCTTCCATAATATATATTTAAATTTTCTAATTTATCTAAATCTATCTCATAGTAATTGTCATTATCATTTGGATTTATAGAGTTTTCTTTAAAATCAATTTTTTCATTTCTTACAGGTATAAATCCATTATCTAAATAATACATTGATATTCTATCTTCTAATATTTCAATATCTTTATAAACATTATTTAATTTATTTAACTTTGTAATAGAAATCGTTGAACTAACAATTATAAATAAAATAAAAAAAACAATTGCTAATATAATTATACTTTTCTTGCTCATACATTTCCTTTCAATAATGCTTTATTTTTACTTATAGCTTACTATTAAATTAATTTAATTTCAATAGTAAAAATATAAATATAATTTAATAACTTATTAATAATGCTTCTTCTAAATTACTCTTTTTATACTATCAGACGTTTTCTTAAAAATATTATATTTCTTCTCTTCAATATGATATAGATACCATAAATATCCTATCAATATTAATAAATATACATTCTTTAACTTTACTATTACTATACTATATGTAAAAGTAATTGCAAATAAAAAACATTTGCTAAATACTATCATAAATTTATTTGAAGGACCTATTCCTAAAATTACTCTTAAGATCTCTTTTAAAATTTTCCCTCCATCTAATGGCAAAATTGGTATAAGATTAAATATACAAATAGCTAAGTTTGTATATATTATTTTTTCGTATTCTCCTTTTATTCCTTCAAGATACATAAATATTATTGCAATAATAAAATTTACAAATGGTCCTGCTAAATAAAATAAGACTTTATATATTAATTTATTTTTTCCATATGAATAAAATTCTAATGAAACACCTAGTGGATTTAAGTTTAACTTTCTTGGTTTTCCACCAATCATTATTCCTATAAATAAATGAGCTAATTCATGAATTAAAATAAATATAAGAAAAATTATGTATGTATCAATATTATTTAATAATAAAAATAATATTAATACTGGAATTATTTTTAAGTTAATTTCTATTTTCATGTCTTGCCTTTCTAAAAACTTAATATTTGTAATGGATCTACAAATCTATCATCTACTCTAATTTCAAAGTGCAAATGTGGCCCTGTACTATTTCCTGTACTTCCAACTGCACCTATTTCTTGTCCTTGTGCTACAATTTGTCCCTCTTTTACAAATATTTCCGAGCAATGTGCATATAAAGTAGTAACATTATTACATCTTATTTTTATGTGTTTTCCATAATCTCCTTCATTTGATACAAGTGTTACTATTCCTTCCATAGAAGCTTTTATTCCTGTACCCCTTCGAGCTGCTAAATCAACTCCTGTATGATATCCTGTTACATTTTGATATTCTGATTCTCTTGCTCCAAAACCTGAACTAACAGTAGCTTCTATCGGATTAATAAAACTATATGCAGCTTTTAAATTATTTATATCTAACTGCATTTCATTTATAGAACTACTAATTTCTTGTGGTACTTGTTCTTGATTTATTGTAGCTTGAGATTCTTGCTCTCCTGCTATACTATCTGATGCTGGTTCAGTATTCTTTTCTTCTATATTATCTACATTTTCCTCTTTTACAGAATCTTTCAAAAAGTCTGTTATTTTAGCACCAATATTTACATTATATTCCTGAATTTGAGATAAGAACTCAGCAGTAAATATATACTCTTTATTTTGAACTGCAAAAACAATAACTGCTAAATTAAACATTATTAATAAATGTAACAAAAACCTATTTTTTAAACCACCTTTTTCTTTTGTCTCTGGCTTTTTTACTAAACCTAAATTTTGACCATTTCTTCTATAATAGATTTCTTGCGCTTTTCTTATTTTTTCATCATCATTTAAAATTCTTTCCAAAAAAATACACCTCTCTTACATGTTTAAAATATATTCATGTAAGAAAGGTTTATACCTATAAATTAAATATTTAATTACTTATTTACTTTTTTATACTCAAAACATCACAAGTTTTGTATTATAACAAGCATTTTCCTGCAGCACAAATAATTAATCCTACAGCTAGTATTATATTAATAATTTTTGATATTTTAATCCTTTTTTCTAATTCTTTTATTTTAAATTTTTCATAATCTATATTCGATTTATCAATTTTTTCATTTACTATTAATTCTGCCTCTTTCAAAATATTCATATTTCCATCTTTACTTTTTTCTTTTTCATTTTTTATCTGGTGTATTTTAACTCCTTCTTTAAGTACTATAAATGCCTCTTCAATAATATTTGACTGAGCATCTTTTAAAAATATTATATTATTTAATTTATTAAGTTGCATATTATCTCCTATTCTTAAATTGATAAATTATTTATATGTTCTTATATAAATTTAATAATATAATTTCCAAATATTTGTAAAATATTCAAGTTATAATTATTTTTATTCTGCATATATTTTAATATATTTTTCTTATAAAATGAAAGGATTTTATAACTATGAATTATAAAAAAGGGTTAGATTTTAAGCATAAAGAAGTTATTAACATTAAAGATGGCAGACGTCTTGGATATGTTCAAGACGTAACTGCCGACTTTAAAACAGGAAATATAAAGGAAATTATAGTTCCTGGTAGCAATAACTTTTTTAATATTTTCTCAGCAGGTAATGAACTTACAATACCTTGGGATTCTATAAAAGTAATTGGTGAAGATATAATTTTAGTAGATTTTTAATATTTATTTATATAATCTTCTCATATGTTCCAATGCAGTTTTTTCAAGCCTTGATACTTGTGCTTGAGAAATTCCTATTTCATCTGCTACTTCCATTTGTGTTCTTCCCAAGAAAAATCTTTTATCTATTATCATTCTTTCTTTATCATTTAATCTTTTTAAAGCTTCATTCATAGTTATATTTTCTGCCCATAATTCATCTGTATTTTTCTTATCTTTTACTTGATCCTCAATATACAAACTATCTGCTCCATCATTATATACAGGTTCTTGAAGTGATACTGGATCCTGTATTGCATCTAAGCTTAGTACAATTTCTTCTTTTTCAACATCTAATTCTTTTGCAATCTCTTCTACAGTTGGTTCCTTCCCATTTTCTCTTGATAATTTCTCTTTTGCCTGTAATACTTTATAAGCTAAATCTCTAACAGATCTACTTACTCTTACCATATT
>CAMSWH010000008.1 GCA_947064765.1 uncultured Clostridium sp. | reverse complement strand
ACGAGTCCAAACACTCTTTCCCTACACGACGCTCTTCCGATCTGGGAAAATTTTTCTTACAGTAAGTAGTTTTTCCTGCTCCTTGAACACCTACTATAAAAATAAGTAATTTTTCGTTCCGATTCTTTTTTAAAACTTTTCTTTTGTTGAAATAATGGTAAATATCACCATTCTTTTTCATAAAAGGATACTTCTCACACAATTGTCTTTTTATATCCTCCATGAAACACCTCCTAACTATTACCTTTTTAATGTCATCATATATTATAACACAAAAAACAGCTTAATTAAAGTTTTTCCTTAAATCAAGCTGTTTTATATTCTAATATTAAATTAGATATCTTGTATAAATCTTATTCTTTTATATTTCTTTTTTCTAATCCATAGATTCCAAATCCAATTACAGCACCTACTGTTGCTGTGATTAATTGAGTAGTAGTCATAGCTGTTTGTAATGTAGTTACTAATTTTGCTGGAAATACGTTAAATAATCTAAGTACCATAAATCCTGCTCCAATTAATAATACTTTTATTACTATTCCAACTACTCCTGCTAAAATATAACTTTTTTCTTTTGATAACATAATCAATTTATATGAATATACTAAAGCAAAGTTTCCTAACCAAATCGCTGGTATCATATAAGCCATATATGGAGATGCACTTTTAAATACATATCCACTTAATATTGTAGATATACTTGGCATTGTTATAATACCTGCTATTTTCTTCCATCCTTTAATATTTATTGCCGTTACAATTAAAGCTGTATTTACAACTGAACCTACTATCAATTGTGAATTTTGAGTTATAACACTTCCTGCACCAAAAACTTCTTTAATTAATTGTCCTAAAAAAGTTGGCACTAATAATGCTATTAAAAAAATTAAAATAGTTTGAATACAATCTACTGTTTTTGAAAAATCTTTTATTCTCTTGTTAATTACTTCTACCATCTTATTTTTATGATATATAATATATCATTTCTCCTTTCTTTTATAAAATAAATAATTAGTTTTTAACTTATTATTTTATCTTCTATAAAAATTATATCATTATCAATTTTAAATTCAATATTTATTTCACTTTATTATAAAAAAATTTCTAGTAATTTTGAAAAGATCTTACAAAACAAGAAAAAAGTGCCATAAATCAAGTTTTTTTTATATAATATAAAAATTATACTTTCCTATTATATAAGAGCTTGGATAAATTTTACACACGAATAAATTTCATGTATAAAATAATCAGTTTTAATTGTAACACTTATTTTAATTTCACTGATACTTTATGCTCTTTTATAATTTAATTATTAGCTTTTTTTAAATCATCTTTTGGTAAAATAATTCTATCTTTATTTTTATTATATAAAAATAATATAAATCCTGAAATTCCAAACGTTATAACATAAGCAAGTACTATCGCTCTCCAATTTCCATACACAATATTACTTCCTGCAATAGTTGAAGATATAATTGATGGAAATCTTGCAAAAGTTGATATAAACAAGAATTTAATAGCATTTATTGGCAAAAGCCCTCCTATATAAACAAATATATCCTTTGGAGTTCCTGGAATAAAAAATGCCATAAATACTATTATATCTATTTTTTTAGAATTATACCAAATTTCACTATTTTCAATCTTATCTATTTTTTCTTTTGAAATAAAACTATATATAAATTCTTTTCCAAACTTTCTAACTGAAAAAAATATGAAAAACGTACTCAAAAATACACCTAAGTAGCAAACTACTAATCCTCCTAATGGACCAAAGCACATTCCTGAAAGTAATTCTACTGGCTCTCCTGGAAGAATTGGTAAAAATATTTGTACAAAAATTAGACCTATTATTGTAAGTACACCTTCAAATCCTAAACTTTCAATTTTCTTTCTAAACTCAATTCTTCCTTCTTCTGTAGAAATATTTTTAAAAAGAGGTCCCAGTTTAAGAGTTAAAAATACTAATAAAACTATGAATAATATTAAAATTACTATTTTTAATATCTTTATTTTATCCTTTTTCATTTTTACTCCACCTTAAAAATTATTATTACTTTCTTAATTTATATAATAAAAGAACCACTTTTAAAGTTACTAAATATTTTTAATTTAAGTGGTTTATCTTTGTTATCATAACTCATCTATAACTTGCTTTGCTTCATATAGCTAAGATATGTACAAAATTTGTCTAGGGCTTTATATTATAGGAATTTTAAATTAATTTTCTATAATATAAAAAGAAGTCCCTATAGTACCTTGGGACTTCTTATTAATCAAACAGTAGCCTGGTTGATTGGATTATACATACAACGCATGATGCCGATATGCATACCACTTTCCGTCGGTATCTTCAAATACGCCTGAATCTTTCTCTCCCCGACAAAGCCACCCTTCCGTCTGATAGCAAAGCTGAATCTTTTTAAGCGTGTTCAAAGCCTTTTTCTCATTCGCTTCGCCCTTTTCTGCAATAAAAACCTCTTCTTTCACTTTCTTCTTCAACCCATTAGGGCTTTTTTCTGGCATTGGGCTCGTTTCTGCTAACCGTCTTACCTCATCTCTTGTCATACATATACCTCCTGATATTTTTCTTGCTTGCGTATTATATCAGATATATTTTAAAAAGTCCATTGTTTTAGCAATTTCATTATTCAAATTCAATTAAATATCCAAATTTTCTTACAATTTGAATTTATTTTTTAACTTAACTTTAGATTTTAACTTATTAATGTTCTATTCCTTAATATAATTAAGTTTTATGATATTATCTAATTTTATAATTCTTGTATGTTCAATTCGTTCCCATTTAGCATCTTTTTTTATTAAAGCAGATATATTTATTGGTATCCATGTAAAATAAAATATTGGCAAACTTATTATTCCCTTAATATAATTTTTTACTGGTTTTTTATTAATTTTTATTACAAGTATTGCCATAAATATACTTGCAATATACCACATTATACCAAATAAGGTTTTAGTTATAAAATCTATTTGTGAAGTTTCAAGTAATTTAACAACCATATGCAATATAAACGTTACAGTTCCTGTTAATTGTATAATTGGTGCTAATAAAAATAGTAATGAATCAAGTGAAGCAAAATTTCTATTTTTTAATATATCAATTACCAATTCTTTTGAATATATTTTTAAGCATTGTAAAGTTCCAATTGACCATCTTTCTCTTTGTTTCCAAGACTGAGCTAAAGTTATTGGTTGTTCATCATATGTTATAGCATCTTCTGCAAAAGCTATTTTTTCATTTGCAATAGCACATTTAACTGATAATTCTATATCCTCTGTCATTGTATTTGAAGAATATCCTTTTTCTTCTATTAGATCTTTTGAAATCATAAAACCTGTTCCATTTATAAAACTAGACCAATCTATATTCATTCTTGCTTTATTTAAAAAATAATTTTGAACCATATAATGTAATGAATATGATCCAGAAACCCATGAATCTGATGGATTTTTACTATCTCTATATCCTTGTGCTAATCTATAACCTGCACATAATACATTATTCATTTTTTCTATAAAATCTGGATGAACAATATTATCTGAATCAAAAATAATGTATGCATCATAATCATATTCTTTTAAGTAATCGAATGCATGTCTTAATACATCACCTTTTGATTTTACTTGTATATTATCATAATTTATAATTTTAGCAAATTGTTCTTGTGCAACTTTTTCAGTATTGTCTATACAATTATTAGGTAAAACAAAAATATCATATAATTCTTTTGGATAATTTTGATTATTTAAGCTTTCTAATAAATTTCCTATAACTTTTTCTTCATTTCTAGCTGGAATTATACAAGCAATTTTTTTCTTTATTTTAGAAGTTTTTATTTTATTATTTGCTTTTAGCACACAAACTCCTGTAATTATATAAAAAATCATACACATAGCTGACATTATATCAATAATTTTTAATACTTCTTTTATAATAATCATAATATTCTCCATTCCATTACATTATAAAATGAAAGGGTTGTATCTAATAGGAATTTTGGAGGATTTCCTATTAGATACACTCCTTATTTAATTATTTACATTATATAAAAGATTTATTAAGAAAAAATAGAGAAATTATTAAGATTTTATTAATATAACATTATTATATTAATAGTAAAAAAGTAATTATATATAGTAATGTATAATTCTACATTTTATTTGGCATTTTAATTCCAAGTAATCCCGCACCTATTTTTAAAACTGTTCCCGTAGCTTGAGTTAAAAATACTCTTGCATTTTGAACATCTTTATCATCATCAATAATTTTATTTTCATTATAAAAATTGCTATAACTTTGACTTAAAAGTACTAAGTATCTTGCTAAAATTGATGGCTCATTTTTTTCTACAACAGACATTAATATATTTTCAAAATTATAAAGATTTGTTAAAACTTTTAAACTTTCTTTATCTTGTAATAATTCTATATTTATTTCATTTAACTTTGGAATATATCCAGCTTTTTCTAAAACACTTTTTGTTCTTACATAAATATATTGTATATATGGTCCTGTTTCGCCATTAAAGTTTAAAACTGTATCCCAATCAAATACTTGATCTTTTATTATAGTAGTACAAAGATTACTAAATATAACCGCTCCTACACCTATTTTTTTAGCTTCTTCTTCTCTGTTTTCCATATCAGGATTTTTTTCTTCTATAACTTTTTGAACTCTATCTATTGCTTCTTGTAATAGCTCGTCTACTTTTATTACTGTTCCTTCACGTGTAGACATTTTTCCACTTGAAAGTCTTACCATACCATATGCAACATGTTCTAAACCATTTAAGCATTTTTCTGGAATATCTAAATACTTAGCTACTTCAAAAATTTGTTTAAAATGTAGATTTTGTTCATATGCAACAACATATAAACATTTATCAAAATTATATGTTCTACTTCTATAAAGTATTGCTGCTAAATCTCTAGTAGCATATATTGTAGACCCATTTGATTTTTTTATCATACAAACGCCTAAATCTTTATCTTCCAAATCTACTATTTTTGCACCTTCTGAGTCTTTTAACACACCTTTATTTTCTAGTTTTTCAACTACTTCATCCATTTTATCAGAGTAGAAAGCCTCTCCATTTAAAGAATCAAATTTTACACCTAACAAGTCATATATTCTTTGAAACTCTTTTAAACTTAAATCTTTAAATTTGTTCCAAAGTTCATAGCACTCTTTATCTCCTTCTTCAATTTTCTTGAAGTTGTCTCTACAAATTTCTAAAACACTCTCATCTTCTTTGCAAAGATTATTTATTCTAACATATATATCCATAAAGCTGTCTATAGGATTTGATTCAATATCATATTCATTTCCCCATCTTTTATATCCTTCAATCATTTTTCCAAACTGAGTTCCATAATCTCCTAAATGATTAATGCCTATTGTGTTATATCCTAAAAATTTATAAATATTATATAGTGCTGATCCTATAACTGTATTTCTTAAATGCCCTATATGAAAAGGTTTTGCAATATTTGGTGATGAATATTCTACTAATATATTTTTTCCATTTCCACTATTATTAGAACCATATTTTTCGCCTAAATTTTCAATTTCTTCTAAAACATTTTTTGCTAATATTAATTTATTTATATAAAAATTTAAATATCCACCTACAATATCTATTTTTTCTATATTTTCATCAACTTCTATTTTTTCTTTCAACTCATTTGCTATAACTTGAGGAGCTTTTTTTAATACTTTAGCAAGTTTAAAACATGGAAAAGCATAGTCTCCCATCTCTTCATTTGGTGGAATTTCTATGTAACTTACTATCTCCTCTATTTCTAATTCTGATGCTTTTGCAATTTTTTCTCCTATGATCTTTTTAAAATCAACCATTTAAAACATTTCCCTTCTAAAAAAAGTAATTTAGACATTGGGACGGAGTTCTTGCCTAAAGCTTTTACTATAAAATTAAAAGCTAAACTCAAACTATTTTTATCCCATACTCCAAATATTAAAATAAGCAGACAAGAACTCCGTCCCAATGTCTATCTTTTTACTAATTTTATTAATAATAACATTGAAAATACTCCTGTCGAAAACCCTAATGTATCTATATAAACATCAACTATACTACCATGTCTTGCTGGTACCATTAATTGATGAACTTCATCTAATCCTGCATACCATATTCCTAATACTATTGCTAGTGTAATCTTTTTTCTGTCTGTCCATTCATATGTTGAAAATAATGATATAAATAGTACTCCTCCCAAACCATACTCACTAAAATGCGCAAATTTTCTAACATATGGTTCTACTTTATCTGCTAAAGTTTCTTCTTTTATAAAAATTTCAACTACTTTTCTACTTACTCCTGAAGATTCTTCTCCATTTTGACTAGAAAAATTAAAAACTATCAATGCCCATATTAAAATAAATAATAATAAAATAATTCTTGTTATAACTATTTTTTTTGATACTTTCTTATTTTTCTTTTTCATTATTTATCCTTTACACTTAAACTTATAATTAAATCCATATTATCATCTTCTGCTGCTTTATTTTTTCTTATTTGACCACATTTTTTACACTTAAATATTATAACATATCCTTTTTTATTATTTATATCAAGTCCAACTGGTTCTAACATTCCATGGCATGTTTCTTCTCTATCTCCAGGATTTTTATCAACATGTTTAGAATATAAACAATTCGGACAATGATTTCTGCATGAATATCCTAGCTTTTTTACTTTACTTCCACAATTTTCACATACAAATTCTTCATCTATTACTGTAAAATTAGGCATTTTACTTTCCTTCCTATACGTCTATATCATAAATTCTTTTTTTATTACTTTTAATCTTCAAAAATACTTCCACCAATGAACTCTCTAAGCAATGAATTATTTGGTATTAAATCTGGTTCCATATTTTCAAAATATTTTAATAATGTTATTAATCTTCTTGCTTCACTATATTCCCTTGAAGTTTGTGGTATTTCTTCAAGTAATGGCATTGCATATTTTTTTAACACTGCAAGTTCATATACAATAGAAGAATTAAACATGCAATCTGCTTCTTCTTGATATGGGAATATATTTTTTTGTTCTCCTCTATTTACAGAATACCATGTTTTTAATGTGTGTTCTGCAGAATATGCTCTAAATTTATAATCTCTTACTATTCTTCTTATAAGTCTCGTATCTGTAGTAGATATTCTATTATAGTAATCTATATTTAATACTGTTAAATCACTTATGTACACTTTAAATTTATTTTCTTTTGGTATTAAACTTGTAAGTTTATCATTTAAACAATGTATTCCTTCAATAACCAATATTTCATCATCTTTTAATTTTAAAGTATTTCCTTTATACACTTTTTTTCCTGTTGTAAAATCAAAAGTTGGAAGGTTTACTTCTTTTCCATTTAGTAAATCAACTAATTGGCTATTAAATAAATTCAAATCTAAAGCTTCTATACACTCAAAATCATAATTTCCATGTTCATCTTTTGGATTATCTACTCTTTCTACAAAGTAGTTATCAACTGAAATTGTTACAGGTTTTATTCCATTAACTCTTAAACTCATACCTAATTTCCCTGCAAAAGTTGTTTTTCCTGAAGAAGAAGGTCCAGCAATAAGAACCATTCTAACATTTCCACGTTCTTTTATTTTTTTCGCAATTTCTGCAATTTTCTTTTCGTGTAATGCCTCTGAAAATAAAATTAACTCTTTAGTACCATTTTCTTTTATTTTTTTATTTAATCTATATACTGTATTTATTTTCATTAATTTATTTATTTCATCATATTCATCCATGGCAGAAACAAATTTTAAAGAAGTTGATACATTTTCTTGTAATATATCAGGCTCTGATATACTTGGATATTTTACTAAAAATCCATTTCTATATTTAACTAAATCAAATAATTTAGCAAACCCTGTTGATATAGGCATAGTTCCATAAAAATAATTATAATAGTCTTCACAATAATATAAAGAAACCTTTTCTTTATCTATATTTGTTTGTAATCTGCCATTTATTGTTTCTTCTTTTTTATAAAATTCTTCAGCTTCTTCTTGTGTCATCATTACTTTAGTTATTGGCAAATCTTTTTCTATTATTTCGTACATTTTTCTTTTTACATTTTCAACCATCTCTTCTGTAACTTCCATATTGTCAATAGTATTAAACATTGCATTTGATAATTGATAGTTAACAGTTAAAAGAGCTTCTGGATAAATTTCTGAAAAAGCTTTGCACATTAAAAATAGTAAGCCTCTTATATATATTATTCTTCCATCTTTATCAGTTCTATTAATAAATTCTATTTCTCCATCTTTTAATATAGGTAAATTCAAAGATTCAATTGTATTATTTAACCTTGCAGCAATTATATCTTTAATTTCATTATTGTTTATCTGCTCTTTAAAGGCTTCCTTTATAGTCATTCCGCTTTCTATATTAAAATCTTTATTATCATAAGTTATTCTCACAAGTTTTCATCCTTTCTTAGTATAAATGCTTTATATATAATATATTATTTTTAGAATTATTTGTCAATAAAATAGAGTTTTTTAAAATAGTTATTATATAATAGAGATTTATTATATTTATAAAAAACCCCAATCATAAACACTATGACTGGGGTAAAATCTTGGTAAATCATATTATTTCTTCTAATTCTAAAGTATTAAATAAATCAAATGGTCTATGAGTGTTTATTGTATAAATTAAATACGTTGGTTTTATGTGTAACGCTGTATCTACTAAATTCCAGCGTCCCTTATACATAACATTATTCCACGCATGTCCTAACCCAATTTCGACCGCTTCCTCCTCTGTATATTGATATATAGCTTCGTTTCTATCTGCTATACCAATAACAGAAATAGCTGATACTCCTGATTTATCAGCTATATACTTAAAAGTATGCGCATAACCGACACAATTGCACCTTTTATCAATTAAACAACCTATCAAATTGTTTTTGTTTATTGCTTTGTCGCTATATCTCGCATTTTGTAATATCCAATCATATATTGCATTGGTTTTATCTTTCGTAGTTCTCATTTTTTTAATGAATTCATGAGATATTATTTCAATCTCATTTATCATTTCCTTTACATTTTTAATATTGCTGTATGTTCCGCCTGTTTCTCTATTTGGATACAACATAACCATATCGCTTTTTGCTCCATCTAAATTTATGCAGTATCTATCAATATCTAAATAAACACTAGCCATTGGATTATCTAGCTGATATGCAGTTATTATCCGCACCAAAGAAGCATCTATTACTTCATATATTTCTTCTGTTTCTGTATTTTTATCAATCTGGCAAATCATAACTGGTTCATTTTCTATAAATTTTTGCTTATTTCTTTCTAATGCATCATATATGAACCTCTCCGCCTCGGAAAGTTGATTCCGATAAAATCTCTTTACATCAATCATAAATTTTCCTCCATTTTATTTAATAAATATAATTAATTAATTTATTTATTTTCTCAAGCTACAATTACAATCTATATTATAGCACACTTTACATAATTATGCAAAAATACGTTTTTTTATATAATTATATTCAATAAAAAGGAAATAATTTATTAATTATTTTACAATAGATTAAAATTAATATATATACATTATTAAAGAACTGCCAATTATAGTTAATAAAAAGCCAAGCATTTTTAGTCCTAAAGTTGCTTCGTTTTTATCTCCAAAACCAAAATACTTTTTTACTATTGGTCTTGCATCATATATAAATTTTACACCACACACTAATGATATTATTCCTATAAATAGAAAAAAATTTTTCAATTTCAACATCCTCTTTTTCTTTAAATTAGCACACTTATTTTATTATTTTTATCCATATTTGTCAATAAAATACGCATGCTTTTAGTAATAGTTCACACAAATTTTACTTTTAATCATTTTAAAACAAAAGAGCCACTTTTTAAATTCTCAAATATTTTAAATATATTTAAGTGGCTCGTCTTTGTTCAATGCGCATAACTTATCTGTAGCTTGCTTTGCTTCGCACAGCTAAGAAATGTGCAAATTTTGCCGAAGGCTTTATATTATAGGAATTACGGAGCAATTTCCTATAATATAAAAATAATATTAAATGATATATATGAAAAAACCTAGCCACAAATACTGTGACTAGGGTAAAACTTTATAGATCTAACTAAAATTCTCGTCAGTTTCTCTTAAGCATGATACCTTTTTCAAATTTGGATATGTTATTATTGTGGTGTATCAAAAAAGTCTGATGGTATATGCGTTTTTTTCGTTTCTTCAAGAGGTACATTAAAATATTCATGACCAGTTCCAAAACCATCCTGTTCGTAGACTTTTACAATATACCAATCTCCAAATATTCCACCATCCATTTTTAAGCTTATCTTTTTCAGCTTCTTTATCGGCTCTGTTTCCAAATCCCAAGTCACATCTACCAACCGCCATTCTCCATCCAAATAAATGTTATTCCACACATGATTAATTTTTGTATCATAATCATAAGTCTTAATTGACTCATACTCATCATAGTTGGATATTGTAGAATTTGATGTCACACCTGTCCCTATCACTGTAATTACTGGGATATCTGCCATATCTGCTACATACTTAAACGCATATGAAAAGCCATCACACACACATGCTTTTTCAATAATTGTACCATAAATATCATGCATGTGTATTGATCCGTTATCAGCATTATATGTTGCATCTTCCAGTAACCAGTCATGAATCTGCAAAAGTTTTTGCTCATCTGAGCCTCTTAATTTTTTTACAAAACTATTTACCCGTTTTTCCAGCTCCTCTACTGCTTTAAGTAACTCCTCTGTGCTTTCAAAACTGCTATACCTTCCAGTTTCTTCCGAAGGATACATAACAACATCAAATGTAAAAATATCCTGTTGTTCAAATTCCTCTTTGGTAATGTTATTAAGTTCTAAAAATAGTTCAAAGTCCTCCAACAAAACGCTAATTAATGGGTGGTCTAACATATACGCATTAAAAGCGTCTCCAACAATATCGTACGTATCAGAAGAAATAGTTTGCTTGTTTCCCGGTATTTTGCCAACAATCACAGATTCATTATTTATAATCTGTTCTGTTGCTTTACAAATGTTATTGTAAATTTCTTTACTCTCATTTGAAAGCTGATCATAATAATACTGGCTGGCATCCACCTGTTGATAAATTTCTTCAATAACTACGGTATCCCGAATTTCAGTAGAATTACCGCATCCAACAAGCAATGTTCCTGCTAATGTTGCTGTAGCGACTAAACTAATTATCGCTCTTTTTCTGCTCATCTTCATAAGCATCTCCTCCATTTTTCTCTTGGATAATATTTATATAACTATTAATATGTATCCAAGGAATTCTATTTTTTTTTACAAAACTAATTATATCATACTTTACATAAAAAATCAAAATGTAACTATTATATTTCTATTCTATCTTTAAATTTTTCATCTACTAATTTTTTTAATGGTTTATTTTCTTCTTTTTCTAATAAAGGATCTTTTCCTATTATTTCGATTGCAATTCCTTGTATTTGTTTTAAAGTTTCTATATCCTCAAATAAATTTGCAATTTTAAATTCTGGAATACCATGTTGCCTAGTTCCAAAAAATTCTCCAGATCCTCTTAATTCTAAGTCTTTTTCTGAAATTATAAATCCATTATTGGTACTTGAAATTACTTTCATTCTTTGTCTAATTATTTCAGAATTTCCTTGATATTTCAAAATGCAATAAGATTGATATTCTCCGACGTCCTACTCTTCCTCTTAACTGATGTAATTGTGCTAAACCGAATCTTTCTGCATTTTCTATTATCATTATATTACTGTTTGGAACATTAACACCAACTTCAATAACAGTTGTTGATATTAAAATATCTATATTTCCGTTTTTAAATTCTTCCATTATAGCATCTTTTTCTTTTGCTTTCATTTTTCCATGTAAATATTCTACTCTATAATTTGGAAAAATTTTTGTTTTATATTCTTCATATATTTCCATTACTGATTTTGCATTAATTTCTTCATTTTCCTCTACTAATGGACATACTACATAACATTGTCTACCCTCTTCAATATTTTTTACAATAAAGTTATTTACTCTTTGTTCCATTCCTTTTGTTACTGCATATGTTTCTATTTTTTTCCTATTTGGTGGTAATTCATCAATTATTGAAATATCTAAATCTCCATATAGTATCAATGCTAAAGTTCTAGGAATTGGAGTAGCAGTCATTACTAAAACATCTGGATTATTTCCTTTATCAACAATTAGACTTCTTTGTCTTACACCAAATCTATGTTGTTCGTCTGTTACAACTAATCCTAATTTCTTGAATATTACATTTTCTTCTAGTACAGCATGTGTTCCAATTAATATATCTATTTCTCCATCTTCTAATCTTTTTAACATTTCTTCTTTTTTCTTTTTAGATATTCCACTTATTAAAAGTTCACATCTTATACCTGTATCTTTTAAAATATCTTCAAAAGTTTCTAAATGTTGTGCTGCTAAAATCGCCGTTGGTGCCATTATTACAGCTTGATATCCAGAACGCACAGCTTTATATGCTGCTATTAATGCTACAACCGTTTTTCCAGATCCAACATCTCCTTGAAGTAATCTATTCATTGGTTTTGATCCTTCCATATCATTATCAATTTCTTCTAATACTCTAAGCTGTGCTTTCGTTAATTTAAAAGGCAATTTATCTATAACCTCAGACATTTTTGCATCTTTACTAAACTCTATTCCTGGTTTTTTAATCTCATATTTATTCTTTAAGCTAAGTAATGCTAGTTGCATAGAAAATAGCTCTTCAAAAATTAACCTTTTTTTAGCTATATTAAATTTCTCAAAATTGTCTGGAAAATGAATTTGTTTTATTGCTGTATTATAATCACATAAATTATATTTATCTAATATGTACTGTGGTAAACTTTCTTCTAATTTGCCTTCTATTTCATTTAATCCATTTTCAATTATTTTTCTAATTGTATTTTGAGATAAACTATATGTAAGTGGATATATAGGTATAATCTTTCCTGTATTCTTACTTGTTTCTTCAGTTTCATATACAGGCGATTGCATCTCTATTTTTCCATAAGTTCTTGAAACTTTACCAAAAAATTTATATCTTACATCTTGTCTAAATGTATTTTTTAAATACATTTGATTATACCATGTTATTTGACAGGTTCCTGTTTCATCTCTTACAACAAGTTTGCATAATGTTAAATTTTTTCTTATTTTTATTTCATTCATTCTTCCCACTGGATATGCGCAAATCAGAGCTTCTTCTCCATTTACTAATTCTGCTATAGTTTTAGAATGCCCTCTATCTTCATGTTCTCTTGGGAAATATGTTATAAGATCTTTTAAATTAAATATTCCTAGTTTATTTAAAAGAGTAGCACGATTAGGTCCTACTCCTTTTATATATTGAATATCTTTGCTTTCTAAATCTATCATACGACTCCTTTTTTTACCTCTCTAAAGGTTTCTTTGATTCTTCAACTTGTTTTGCTAATTTTTTTATATTTTCAGTTTGTTCTTTTGTATACTTTCTAGGATTTTCTATGTCAAAATATTTACAAATTCCATTTGACCATCCTGTATGTATAATTCTATCAGTTTTCTTTTTTCTTCTCATCTCTACTAATACACTTCTATCAATTTTTTCATCTTTTACTATATTATTTCTATTTTTTGCAAACTCATCTTCGTCTAATATATATGTAGCAGCTCCATATGCAATATTATAATTTTTATCATATAATTTCTCGATTATATATTTACATTGATTTGGTAAATAAAAAATCATATTTCCATCTTTTAAATATTCTTGACTATAATCTTGATCTAATTCAGCAATTAAATTCCATCTTGAGCATGGGTCTGTAACAGTTTTATTTTGAATTCTTGTTTCTCTCCCTGACTTCTTAGATTTTAATTGTAATAATTTTGTTTTTCTTGTACTTGTATGATTCGTTTCTTCTGGTTCTTCTAAATATTTAATTAAATTATCTCTAACTTCTGCATCTTCTGGTTTTGAAAAAGTACTATATAAAAGAATTAATTTTTTCCCATCATCTATTTCATCTTTCTGTAAAATTCCTTCTATCATATCTAATGTTATTACTTTTTCCTCATATAATCTTCTAACATCAATCGGCTTTAATTCCCCACTCTGATATAAATCTAAAATTGTAACTTCTCCATTAAAATCTATATATGTATCTAATGGTATTAATCCCATACGATAAAGTTCACCCATTCTATTAGAATCTAATAATTCTAAAGATTGGTCTAAAATTTCATTTGCTATTTCTCTTTTCTTTTCTTTGTCTTTATCATCAATTATTAAAGCTTTGTAAAGTCTTTTATATTTATCAAATTCTTCTTTTTTCTCTTCATCTAAATATAATTCTACTAATTTTTTGCTAGAAACCATCTGTTCTAATTTTTCTTTATCTTCTGAATTTTCCTTTAAAGCTTTTATACTTTCAGCTTGAATGTGACCTTTATTATATCTATCTAATATTTCATTAGTATCAATCTCTCCAAGTTCATATATATATAATAAATTATCTGTAGAAATTGTTGGTAATCCACTAATAATTTGTGATAATTGTTTATTTTTTAATAATCCTCTTTCATTTAATTCTCTTAAGGCATTTGGATTATTTGTTGCAATTGTTATATATTCTCCAATTGTAAATTGTAATATACTTAAAATTTCACTGTCACTAAAAGCGCTTATACTTGTTTTTCCAGACATAATTTTATTTGCTAAGTTATCAATTTCTTCATCATTATAAAATCTTTCTCCTATAAAATGTTTATTTAATGACGCAATAGAATTTTTTATAATTTCAAAATTAATTTCACGACTAAATCTTGGAGATATTAATCTCTTTTTTGGAGATTCAATTAAATTTTCTACTGTATCTGAATATTTTTTCAGTTCCATTGCTTCTTCATAAGTAAATCTATCAAGCTCATTTCCATATTTATTATAAAAAACTGCAGTAGATAAAAGTAACATTTTATCTATATCTATATATCTAATATTTTCTCTTACAGTCTTTATAAAATCATCCCATTTAAAAATTTTCCCATTAGATTTTGTTAATGTTTCTTCACTTATTTCAACTTCTTTATCAAAAAGTCTATCAAAAACTTTAAATTTATCTTCTTCAATTTCTTCTTTTTGTCTAGAATTTAATATATCATTTGCTAATCTATTTCCAAGATTTGGATATATACAAATATCTATCAAATCTGATGGAACTAAAAATCTAAGGATTTCTTCTAAACTAACTCGTTCTTCTATTTGCTTTAATCTTTTTTCTGTTTTTTTCGCATTCTTTTCTGTTTTTCCAGCATTTCCAACAAAATCTTGAGAAGTATACATTTTAAAACTTCCATCATCAGATTCTACTAAATCTGCTATATCTGCTTTAGAAAGTACTTCTTTACAGTACTTAATTGTTGATTTTATATCAAGTTTATCTGCAATATTTGTATTAGGATTATTTTTAAAAGCTAATTTTACTTTCTTTGAACTTGTATGAAAATATACTGGACTTTCAACAAGTTTTCCCTCTGTTAGCATTGGACTTTGAGTCATTTGATATACGTTCTCTAACAATCTAGCTGCACGAAAAACATACATATTTTTATCAAAAATTCTTTCGTATTTTTTTATTATTTCCATATATTTTGAATAACGTTTTTGGCTTTCTATTTCTGAAAACAATTCTTTTTCAAACGCTTTAACATCTTCTGGTAAACTATTAAATTTATATGTAGCTTGCAAGTCATTTATATTTTTTAAAAAACCTACTTTATTTATAATATCTAAAATACCTAATTTTTCTATTTCTAAGTTCATTTCTATCATTCCTTATCCTAAATAATTATAAACTTTTCCATTAATTTCTTGTTTAAAAGGATTGCTATTTATGTAAATTTCTTTATTTTCAACTAAAGTTTCAAAATCAATTTTGCTTTCATCACTTTTAGTTAATAATATTGCAATATTAACAAATTCATCTGAATTTATAATATTAATTGCATCTTGTAAATTCTCTTCATAAAGTATTTCCATCTCATACTGATTCTCATTTGCATATATATACATTGCTTCTTGCAATTCTTCTAACTCTTCACTTTCACAATATAACATAATATTATTATATGGATAATATTTTATATTTTTTTCAATATCTAATCCTTGATATAGGCTTGTATCTCCTATAACTACTATCCCGTCAACCAATTTTTCTATTTCTTTAATTCTTTTTATCGAATAGCCTTTTTCAATATTTATTAAATTAAATATATTATGCTCTTTTAATGCCTCATTAAATATTGCAAGTATCACTTCATTTACTCCTATCATGAATTCATCATGAATAAGTATAACTTTAATTCTTTTAATTAAGCTTTGAATACAAATATGTAAAGTTAAATATGGATCACCTTTATATAGCACCAATTTTCTCTCATCATCTTCTAATATACAATCTGAATTTTTATAGCTATCAATAATATTAATAAATTCTTCTATCTTTATTTGCTTTTTATAAATTTTAACATCTTCTTTATTACTGTTAATTATTAATTTGGAATTTAATTGTATTAATTCCTTTAAATCTTCTAAAAAAATATTCAATTGTCTTGTTGTTAATACATATCTTGATACTTGTTCACTTAAATTATTAATATTATCTTTTTTCATAATACTACCCTTCAATCAATTTTTTCTTCAAATGAAACTAATTATTCAATTGAATTGTATCATATAATAAATATTTTTCAAGTAAAAACTCTAATAAATATTGAACTTTTATAGAATAAACACGGCTTTTATTTAATAGACAATTACTATTAAATAAAAAATGAACGATACAAAAATCGTTCATAAAACATATTATTCTTCTCCCTCAAAATATTCCGATTCAATATTAAATTGCTCTCCATTATTATTCTCTTGCTCCATAGAAATATTCTTAACTATTTGATTTTTAGGTTTACTAGGTGTTTTTATTTTAGGTTTCTTTGGAACTTGAGTATGAAGTATATCTTGATTTGTATCTTTAGCTTGATTTGTATCTTTAGATTGATTTTCCATAGTTTTATCTACTATAACATTTGCTTTTTCCATTAAGTCTGGTACATAATCCATAAGTTTGTCAATTACAGAACTATGTTCAATTGGTAAAACTTTTATTGATTCTTTTGAAACTATAACAAATGCAACTGGATTAATAGAAATTCCTGCACCACTACCTCCTCCAAAAGGAAGTCTATATTGTACTTCTTCTTCCTTATCTTTTTTCTTATATTCGTCTATAGTTTCTCCTTTAAATTCACTACCACCTGCTGCAAATCCAAAACATACTTTGGAAATTGGTATTATTACCATACCATTTGATGTTTCAATTGGATCACCTATTATAGTATTAACATCAATCATATCTTTAATGCTATTCATAGCAGTTTCCATAAGCCCTTCTATTGGATGTTCATTCATATTTTTTTCCCTCTTTCTATGTTAATTTATAATAGTATTTCCAGTAATTTTTTTTATTATACAAATAATATAACTTTTTATTTTCATAAATTAAATTTTTAAGACCAAAAATATTTATTTTTTTATATATTTAGTATTTAAACTATTGACTTCTCTAATTCTTTTAATTTTATTACTTTATTCAAAATTATTCACTCTTTCTTTTTCATTCAACTTTCTTACTTTATTTAAAATTCTTAAAACTTCTAAAACTCTATTAATGCTTGATAATATAGTTAATTTTTCTTTTTCAAATAAAGTATTTTCCTTTATTAAACGTCTCAATTTATATACAAATATAAATAAATTTATTGTTGAAAAAGATAAACTTGAAGTAAAATTAAAATTAAAGCTATAAGTATTTATATATTTAGGAGTAATCCTATAATAAAATTTTTCTTTTTTATATTTTTTTATAAACTTTTTTAAAATCATAGATATAAAAGTAGATATTGAAAAAGTTAAAAATGATGTGCTAATTGCATTATCTGTACTAAAAGATAAATTCATATCAAAGTTATCTATTACAGGTTTTAAATATTTAAAACTAATTTCTTTATGATTACTTTTTATAAATTTTAAAAAATTATAAAAATTTATATATATGTGTTCTCTATCAGCAAATTTATATAAATTTTTTAAACTAATTTTTAGTCCAAACACTTCCACATGAGTTTTAAATACTTTTACATTTAAAATTCTAATTTTTCTAAATAAATATATTTGTAAATTTATTTTCGCTCTTTCAAGTACTATATTTTTAATATTAGTACTATAACATTCAACATCTTTAAACTCTAAAACTATATTAGAAAAAAATAATAGAATAATAAAAAAATCCAAAATTGTAACAAAAAAAAGAATAATTAAAGCAATTATCATAAATATTCTCCTGCTTAAAATTATTCTTATTATTTCTATTTTTATTATTCTTATACAAAATTTTTCCAATTACTAAATTATAAAGTTTAACTTATAGTAATTTCATGTATAAACTTTTTTATAAACATAATATATATTTAAATCTTTAAATTATTAAATATTTATAATAATATTATTTATGTATTTTCATCTCTTTTTCTTTTTGATATTATTATATCTCCAAAAATTTCTTTTTGTTCTGCATTAATTTTATTTCTTCTACTTAATTCTAACATTCCTGAAAAAGCTGTAACAACTTCTGCTTTAGGCTTTTCTTTTAAAGAAAACAATTTATTAAATACAAATTTTGGTCTTCTTACTAATTCTCTAAAAATATCTTTAACTTTATCTGAAACTGAATAAGTATCATGTACAGCTATATTTTCAATATTTTTAGCGTTTTCATTTTTCTTACTTTCATTTCTTTCAACTAAATTTCTATATCTTCCAACTATATCTTCTTGTGTGAATTCTTTTTCTAAAGTTTGTTTAGGAAGTTCTATTTTATCTGGTAATTTATACAATCTTTTTGAATATAATAATATTCTCTCTCTAAATGTATTTGTTATTTCTTTATATTTTTTATATTCTAAAATTCTACGCAATAACTCCTCTTCTGTTAGTTCTGCTTCATCCTCAGTATCTTTTGGTAATAACCCTTTAGATTTTACTAATAATAAAGTGGAAGCCATTACCAAAAATTCACTAGCTATTTCCAAATTTAATTCTTCTTGTTCTTTTAAATATTGAATATATTGTTCAGCTATATCTGATATGCTTACTTTATATATATCCATTTTATTTTTGTCAATTAAATAACATAATAAGTCTAGCGGTCCTTCAAAATTATCTAATTTTAATTCATATTTTTTTGATTCAAGTGATAATATTTTGTTATTCATATTTTCCCTGCTTTACTTAATTTATATCGTCAAAGGCTATTTCTATACTCTCACTCATATAACCTTTTTTATATAAATACTCTTTTATTTCTTTTTCTTCATCAGATTTTTGCTTTTTTAATATAATATTTTTTGCTGAAGATATTTCATATTCTAACATAGTTTCCCTATTTTTGCAAATATATTCATCTATTAAATTCTTGCTAACTCCTTTTCCGAGAAACCTTATAAACTACTTCTTTTATTGATAAATTCTTTAATGCTATAAATTCTTTTATTGCTCTTTCTATATATTCATAGTCATTTATGTAATTTTGCTCTTTAAAATATTCTATAGCATCTTCTAAATCATTTTCATTTTCATCTACAAATTTTTGTCTTACTTCTTCTTCTGTTCTTTTTTTATATAAAATATATTTTAATATTTTATTTCTTAATTTTTCTACCTTTTCAGCTTCTTCAAATTTTTCTTTGCTCATAAATTCCATAAATATCATCTCCTATGTTCAAAATGCTTTTTTTCTAACTACTTAAAAATAATTACTTTTATAATAACTTGATTAATTATGAATAAAGATGTTCTATAATCTTTAGAACATCTTTATTCTGCTTGCTACAAATTTATATATTAAGAAATCTCATAGTATATATCTTAAATCAGATATTTTGGCAGTATACTATAAAAATTTAATAATTATCTACTATTCTTCATCTTCAGTTGGCTCTTCATCTTCTTCCTCATCATGCTCTTCATCAACTAATGCATTTTCAAATGCTTTATTAAAGTTATCTCTAACTTTCTTTTCTATTTCTTCCATGAATTTTGGATTATCCGCAAGATATTTTTTTATGTTTTCACGTCCTTGTCCAATTCTTTCTCCATTATAACTAAACCATGAACCGCTCTTTTCAATGATATCCAGATTAACTGCTAAGTCTAATACACTACCTTCTTTTGATATTCCTTGTCCATACACTATATCAAATTCAGCTTCTCTAAATGGTGGAGCAACTTTATTTTTTACTATTTTAACTTTTGTTCTATTTCCTACAACTGCTCCATCTTGTTTTATTGATTCAATTCTTCTAATATCCATTCTCACAGATGCATAATATTTTAATGCTCTCCCTCCAGCTGTTGTTTCTGGACTTCCAAACATTACACCAACTTTTTCTCTTAATTGGTTTATAAATATTATAATTGCATTTGTTTTATTAATTGTTCCTGCTAGTTTTCTTAATGCTTGTGACATTAATCTAGCTTGTAATCCTATATGCGAATCTCCCATATCTCCATCTATTTCTGCTTTTGGAACTAATGCTGCAACAGAGTCTACTACAACTATGTCGATTGCACCACTTCTTATTAATGCTTCAGCTATCTCTAAAGCTTGTTCTCCTGTATCTGGTTGAGATACTATTAAGTTATCAATATCTACACCAATTTTTTTAGCATATGCTGGATCTAAAGCATGTTCTGCATCAATAAATGCTGCTTCTCCACCTAATTTTTGTGCTTCTGCAACTGCATGTAATGCTAAAGTTGTTTTTCCTGAAGATTCTGGGCCATATATTTCTATTATTCTTCCTTTAGGAATACCACCTATTCCTAATGCTATATCTAAATTTAAAGCTCCTGTTGAAATTGCTTCAACATTCATTGATTTGTAATCTCCTAATTTCATAACAGAACCTTTACCAAATTGTTTTTCTATTTGACTCATTGCTGCATCTAGTGCTTTTCTTTTTTCTGAATTGTCTCCCATTAATTTTTCCTCCTAACAAATATCTGTTTGTAAAACTTATGTTCTTATTATATCCTTAATATTTTTTTTGTCAATACATTTTTTTAAATTTTTTATAATTTTTATAACTTGCTTTTCATCTAATTTTGATGCCTGTGCTTTATTTAATGAAAACAAACATGTTTTTGCATTATTGTCTATACCATTTTTCTATATTATGATAAATATTAAAAGTATTTGCTTTTATATTTCCTACTAGACTTTGATTATATACAACCAACTCTGTATTTCTATATAACCCAATATACGGTGCCTCTTCTAAATAAATATCATATAATCTTCCATATTTTTCATATAAAATATTTTCTTCTTTTGTATTCGAAACAACTTGCATAATTTCTGCTATTTCTTCATTATAATAATTGGCTATATTTCCATTACCGAAAAATGTAACTAGATTTGGGGAATATCCTAATCTAATACCCATTATTGCGACTTCATAATTTTTATTATTTATCGCATCTACATAATTATTTCCTGATAAATACCTTATAGATACGGGTACTCCAAATCCTTCTAATTGTTCCTTAATTGCTTCTACAACTTTTACTCTTAACTCGTTATCTGTATTTACTGTTATAGAAAATGTTAATCTTTTAGTTTCATTTTCTTCCCTTTTTTGCCACCCTGTTCCAGTTCTTTCCCAACCAGCATCAATTAAAGTTTGAGCAGCTTTTTCTGTATCATATCCGAGTATTTAAATCTTTAGTATATAACCAAAATCCCATATCTAAACTAAAATTAGAAGCAACATATCCTTTACCTAAACAAGATCCAACTAAATTATTTTTATCTATTGCAAAATTTAATGCCTTTCTGACTTCTGGTTCTGATAAAATAGGATTTTCAGTATTAATTGTTAGAAAATCATAATCCCTTGATTTATATTCTATTTTATTATATCCAAGTGTTCCTATATAATCTTCAACATTTGAGGATTTTACCTCTAAAATATCTATTTCTCCATTTTTAAATGCTGTATAAACTTCTCCTATTGAATCATATAAATTTATACTTATTTCTGTTGCCATTGGCTTTCTATCAGTATTCCAATAATATTCATTTTGTACAAGTTTTATAACATTGGAACTAATTTCTGATATTTTAAACATTCCTGTCCCAATTGGAATTTTCTCACTACTTGAAAAATCCTCTTCTTCATAATGCTTTCTGCACATTATTGGAAATGTTAAATTATATTCAAAAAATGGTACACTTTGAGATAAATTTATATTAAGTGTTGTCTCATCAACAACAGTTGCCTCTATAACTTCTCTTAAGTTTGAAGCATATATTGAATTAAAGCCACCATTTTTTATTAAGTCAATAGTGTATACAACATCATCTGCTGTAAAAGGTGTTCTATCTTCCCATAAAACTCCTTTTCTTAGTTTTACAACATAACTCAAATCATCTGTTTTTGCAATTTCTTCTGCTAAACAATATTCCATTTTATAGTTTTCATTTAATGTAACTAGTGGCTCATAAATTATTTTCGTTATTTCTTGAACATTTCTATTATTACTAATTAAAGGATTAATAGTATCTAGTTCTGCAATCGCAAATCTTAAATCTGTTTGTATATTAGTTAATGTTGAAGTTTGATCTAATGAAGTATTTGTTACATCAGATTTATTATGCAATATAATATACATTGTATATATAATTAAAATTGCAACTACTACAGCAAATATGTACTTAAATAAATTATTGTTATTATTCATATTCTATTACCTTTCTACCTTCACAATAATATCTTATTTTTTATCAATTTTCAATATATAAATAAAAAAGTTTTTCTTTTATCTACTAATATAAAAATGAAAAAAGATGCATAGTAAAAAACTATACATCCTAATTTATATAATTCTTGAAATTATATAATTTAATATTTATATAATCTAATATTATTACTTTCTAGATTCTATTATTAATTTTATTCCAGTTCTGTCTTCACCTTCAACTTGAACTTCAGCAAATGCTGGAATACAAATTAAATCAACTCCTGCTGGTGCCACAAATCCTCTTGCTATTGCAACTGCTTTTATTGCTTGATTTAAAGCTCCTGCTCCTATTGCTTGCATCTCTGCTCTTGTACTTTCTTTAACCAACCCTGCTATTGCTCCTGCTACTGAATTTGGGTTTGATTTTGATGAAATTTTTAAAACTTCCATTTTTCTTCCTCCTATTATTTTTATTTTATCTTGTGTTTCAATGTGATTATTTTACAACATTAAAATTTGGAAGTCTATACTTTTTCATTATTTTTGCGAACTTTCGTGTGCCATTTTTCTACAGTATTTCTAAGCATTTCGTCCTTTTTTGATATCAAAATACTAGATACTTTTTTATTCTATCTTTTTCGACTTCATTTTCATATCAAATTAGACGAATTTTCATAAAAAGAAATTACTTTTATTAAATAAAAAAATCCAAATTGCTATATAATTTTCTAACAATTTGAATTTTACATATTTATTTATTTATTCTTTCTATTTTCTTTACTTTATTTGTTACATCATCAATCTCAAACATACAAGAATTAAATTTTGCTTTTCCCTCTGCAATTCTATATTTTTCTGGTAATGAAGTAGCAAATCTTTTTAAAGATGCATCTACATCCATTCCTATAACCGATTTCTTAGGTCCTGTCATCCCAATATCAGTTATATACGCCGTTCCTTTTTCTAATATTGTTTCATCAGCTGTCTGAACATGTGTATGTGTTCCGAAAACTATGCTTGCTTCACCATCTAAATAATATCCTAAAGCTATTTTTTCTGCTGTTGCTTCTGCATGAAAATCAATAATTATTATATTTACCGCTTCTTTTATTTCATCAATTATTTCTTTAGCTATTAAAAATGGATTTTCAGAAAGAACAGTCATTGTTGTTCTTCCAATTAAATTTATTACAGCTATTGTTTTATCTTTACATTCATATATATCATAGCCTCTTCCAGGATTATTACTTGGATAGTTGGCTGGTCTAATAATATGTTTGTCATCTATAAAATTAAAAATTTCCTTTTTTCCCCAAGTATGATTTCCCATTGTTACAACATCTACTTTTAAATCTAGCATTTCTTTATACATTTTTTCTGTAATTCCCATACCATCTGCCGCATTTTCTCCATTTACTATTACAAAATCTATATTATTTTCTTCCACTACTTTTGGTAAAACTTCTTTTAACTTTTCAAGCCCTGCTCTTCCAACTATATCACCAACTGCTAAAACTCTCATAGTTCACTCCTCTTCTAATTTAATATATTCATTTTAACATAATAATTATTAATTATCAATATAAGCAATTTTAATATTAATCAAATCTAAAAAATTAAATATTTTTTAATAAATTTGCAATATAAAAGAGCAGACACTCCCGCTCTTCTCTTCTTAAATTAATGAAAGGGGACCTGACTTAAAGACAGGTCCCCTCCCAATATTTTTCTAACAAAACTATTTTTCTTCAATTACTACTCCACCATACGGCGGTAAAACATGTTCCTCATTAATTTTACTCAGCGAGAATACATTTTCTTTAAAATTGTATGCTTCAATATACAAATCTTCTGGCATCCTGTTTACAATAAAAGTTAAATTTCCACGTCTGTATATCTGATATTTCTCGTTAACTATTGAAAATTTAAAATTAGCCTTTGAGAAAGTCTCTCTGTATTTAATTCGAAATTCTCCAATTTCGCAATAAAATTGATATACTTCCTGATTAATATTATCCCACATTATCGCTTTTCTGTTTGTAGGATCTTTCAAACCAAGCATTCCAATTTCATCTCCTGCAAAAATTGATGGAAGACCAGGAATTGTATATTGCAAAAAGACTGCTAATTTCTGCAAAGCAAATGCTAAAGCAAATTCTTCTGGCGAAAGTTTTTCATTTTCTACTTGCCATGCTCTATACCGCACCGTATTAAAGCTGCCATCTTCATTAAGCCATTGTTTACATTTGTCAATGTCCCAAACATTCTCATAGCTCACGCTCTCTTTCATTAATGGATTTACCATTATATTTGGAATCCTCGGAATATCGTGAGAAGATAGGAATATTGGGGACACCAAAAGTGCCTCTTGAGGATACAAATTATATATTCCCCCAACAATATCTAGAAAATTTTTATAATTTCCCCAACGCACCCATCTATAGATAGCATTAGAAAATTGATAATTCATCACACCATCTGCTTCATCTCCTTCTAAAAATCCTCTGTGATCTCCAGTAATTGAGTTTTTCCATACTTCCAATAAAATATATGAACCAAATACTTTATAAATTAGCTTCAATATATTATCTGGAATACTATCAGCAACGTCAATTCTTAATCCATCATACTTCTTCTTATAAAACAGTAGCCATGTTATTAAATACCTTTTGTAAGTAGGATGTTCCTTAAAAAATAAAACTAATTCTTCAAAATCCCACCAACATTTTGGAATTGCATATGGCACTTTCCACTCAAATATTTCTGGGTGTTCCTTTATGAGTGGATTATCGTAACTTGCGTGATTAAATACGTTATCCTCAATCACTTTCATCCCATAGTTATTAGCCTCTTGTTTAAAATCGTCAAAATCATCCCATGTCCCAACCATTTCGTCAATTTCTAAATAATCTGAAACAGCATATCTGTTGGAATTAGGACTTTTTAGTATCGGTGTTAAGTAAATTACAGTTACTCCCAATTTTTTAATATGTGGAAGCATTTTTTTAATTCCCTTAAAATTGCCTCCATAAAATTGGTCGTTTCTAAATTCACCATCAGCATCTGGTTTCCACTTGGGATAAGTTCCCCAAGCTACTACTTTGTCTTTAAATTTCTCTGGTATTTCTTCAGCACAAAATGTATCCACAAAAATTTGATACATAATTCCGCCTTTTATCCAATCTGGAGTCGAAAAAGAAGACAAGTAAATAAATTGTTCAAAAAATGCATAATCTTCTGCAGGATCCGCTATAACAACTTCTTTGGAATCAAAATTAAATTTTATACACTTTGGTTGCCCATTAAGCATAAGACTAATATAAAAGGTTCTATATCCAGGATGAAAAAATTTTATTCTTCCTACAAATGTGCTATAACCTTTATTTTTATCTTTTGATTTATATTCCAAGTTGCATTTTCCGCCTTCTCCTGGAGCTTCTCCATATTTGTTGAACAATGCACAAGCATCAGTTACAAAACCTAATTCATCACTTATCCGTAACTTAACTTGCATTCTTTCACTTGTTTTCAAAGGTGATTTATAATATACAATCACCTGATTTCTGTTAGACTGCATTCGCATTTACATCACCCTCCTAATTAATTAATCCATGCAGGTCATTTATCTAAACAACTGGTTACTACAACTATTAATTTAATATCTTTTATTGATTTTGTCAATATAAAAAAGTGGTAATAAAAATATTACCACTTAAATTATACTATTATGTATTTTCATTAAACACCCGATTCATACTCCTTTAGTATAACATCATGAGCTCCACCTTCTTTAATACTTACATTAGAAACTAATGTTAATCTAGCTTTTTGATGTAATTCTGGTATTGTTATTGCACCACAATTGCACATTGTTGATTTAATTTTACTAACAGTAATTTCAACATTGTCTTTTAAAGCTCCTGCATATGGTATATATGAATCAACACCTTCTTCAAAAGATAATTTATTTTTTGTTGGATCTTCTAAGTATCTTTGCCAGTTTCTAGCTCTATTTGAACCTTCTCCCCAGTATTCTTTCATGAAAGTTCCATTTCTCTTTACTTTTCTTGTAGGGCTTTCATCAAATCTTGCAAAATATCTACCCATCATAACAAAATCTGATCCCATAGCTAATGCTAATGTAATATGATAATCATGTACAATTCCGCCATCTGAACAAATTGGAATATATATTCCTGTTCTTTCATAATATTCATTTCTAGCTTCAACTACATCCATTAAAGAACTTGCTTGTCCACGTCCAATTCCTTTTGTTTCACGAGTTATACAAATTGAACCTCCACCAACTCCAACTTTTATGAAATCGGCTCCAGCTTCTGCTAAATAATAAAAACCTTCTTTATCAACAATATTTCCTGCTCCTATTTTAACAGAATCTCCATAATGTTCTCTAACCCAGTCTATAGTATTTTTTTGCCATACTGAATATCCATCAGAAGAATCCATACATACCATATCAACTCCTGCTTCAACTAATGCAGGTATTCTTTCAGCATAATCTCTAGTATTTATTCCAGCTCCTACTATAAAACTTTTATTATCATCTAATAAAGAATTTGGATTTTCTTTATCTGACTCATAATCTTTTCTAAACACTAATGTATCAAGATTTTCATTTTCATCTAATATTGGCAAACAACTAATTTTATGCTCCCATATTAAATCATTGGCTTCATGTAATGATATTCCTTTTCTTGCATAAATAAGCTTATCTTTAGGCATCATGTAATTTGAAACTGGTTCATCTAAATTTATTCTTGATATTCTATAATCTTTATCTGTAACCAATCCTAAAAATTTTCCATTTGCTGTTCCATCTTCTGTTATCATAACAGTTGAATGTCCTGTTCTTTCTATAAGATTAATCACTTCTCTTATACTTGTATTACTTGTAACATTTGAATCACTTGTAATAAATCCTGATTTATATTTTTTTACATTTCTAACCATTTGTGCTTGTGATTCTATTGATTGTGCACCATATATAAATGAGCATCCACCTTCTCTTGCAAGTGCAATCGCCATTTTCTCTCCTGAAACTGATTGCATTATAGCAGAAACTAAAGGTAAATTTGCACTATATTTTGGTTCTTCTCCTCTTTTAAATTTTACAAGTGGTGTCCTTAAACTTACATTGCTTGGCACACATCTTTCATCTGTTAAATTGGGTAATAGTAAAAATTCATTAAATGTTCTTGATACATCTTCTAAAACTTTAGCCACTTCAAAAATCCTCCTTAAATTTTCTTTTATATTGTTAAATATTATATATCATATATCAATTAAAATCAAACAATTTATTATATATATCTTATATTTTTGTTTTTTATTAATTATTTCTAATTCTGTTATTATCAATTCTATAAATTTTATTGATATATTTGCTTTTATATTAGATGATACATAAATTTAAAGGATACATAAAATGCATCCTTTACCCTATTACGATTTTAAAAATTAAATTGTTTTTTATATAATATTTTAAATTATTTCATATTCTTAATTCTTTCAATTGCCTCTGTTGTATTTTCTTTTGTTCCAAATGCAGTTAATCTAAAATAACCTTCTCCACTTGGTCCAAAACCAACACCTGGTGTTCCTACTACATTAGCTTCTGTTAATAGTTTATCAAAAAATTCCCATGAAGTTAATCCATTTGGAACTTTTAGCCATATATATGGTGCATTAACACCTCCATATACTGTATATCCTGCTTCTTTTAAACCTTCTTTTATAATTTTTGCATTATTCATATAATATGCTATATTTTCTTTTATTTGTTTTTGTCCTTCATCTGTATAAACTGCTTCAGCAGCTCTTTGAACAGGATATGAAACTCCATTAAATTTTGTTCCATGTCTCCTATTCCATAAAGGATTTAAAGCTATTTCTTTACCATCTTTTGTATATCCTTTTAACTCTTTAGGCACTACTGTATAGGCACATCTTACTCCTGTAAATCCCGCTGTTTTAGAAAAACTTCTAAACTCTATTGCAACTTCTCTTGCACCTTCAATTTCATAAATAGTATGTGGTACATCTTCTTCAGAAATAAAAGCTTCATAAGCAGAATCAAATAATATTAAAGATTTATTCTCCTTAGCATAATCTACCCATTTTTTTAATTCATCTTTAGAAAGAGTTGTTCCTGTTGGATTATTTGGAAAGCATAAATAAATCATATCTGGAACCTTTTTAGGAAACTGTGGTGTAAAGTTATTTTCTGCTGTGGCAGGTATATAAATTATATTTTCATATACTCCACTTTCACTATTATAATTTCCACTTCTTCCTGCCATAACATTTGTATCAAGATATACTGGATAAACTGGATCTGTAATTGCTACAGTATTATCTACGCCTAATATATCTCCTATGTTTCCACAATCACATTTTGCTCCATCTGAAACAAATATTTCTTCTGGTAAAATTGTTACTCCTCTTTTTTTATAGTCATTTTGAACTATTTTTTCTCTTAGAAATTCATAACCTTGTTCTGGTCCATACCCTCTAAAAGTTTCTCCTTTTCCTAGTTCATCTACAGCTTTATGCATAGCATCTAAAACTGCTGGAACTATTGGGCGAGTTACATCCCCTATTCCTAATTTAATAACCTTTTTGTCTGGATTATTTTTTTGAAATTCAGCTACTTTTTTTGCTATAGTAGAAAAAAGATAGCTATCTTGTAGATTTAAAAAATTTTCGTTTATATTAATCATATTTTCCTCCATATGATTTTTAATAAAAAAAGAAATAAATTATTATTATTTTTTTATATTTATATCATTATATTGATTTTTTTTCAAGTATTACTTATTATATAATTAAAGAACTTACTATTTCTAGCAAGCTCTTATACTCAACACTTTTAACTATTATATTTGATTTTCTAACTACAATAATTACATAAAATACTTCTTAATCCAACATCTATATCAATCTTTCCATTTTTAGAATTATAGTCCAAATCAATAAATTCATTCAAAATTTTTCTTAATTCTTCTTTCTTAAAGTATGATGCCTGTTTTTTATATTTTGTTACTAAAAAAACTTGATTTGGCCTTAAACTTAATGAATTAACTATATCTTTATTTAAACTAACAGCAATAGTGCATAAATAGATTTTCTTGAAGTGATTATATAAAGTTATTAATATTTTTTGAAGTGGCTCTTTTTGATATATTAAATTATCTAAAACTTCTAATGCTTTATCTATTTTTCTTATTGCTAAATTATCTGTAAGTTCAAAAATTACACTTTCTATTTGTTTTATTGATAAATGATTCACATCATCAATTGTTATTGTTCCATTTTCTCCTGCATATTCTATAAGTTTTCTAATTTCATTTATTAGATTTTGAAGATTTGTTCCTGAAGTTTCCACTAAATAATTTAAAGTTACATCATCACAGTTTACTTTATACAAATTACATATTTGTTTTAATTTTTTTACAAGCTGAATTGGCTTTAATTCCTCAATATTACATATTATTCCATTTTTTTCTATTTCTTCAAATACAACATTTTTATCCGCTTCTAAATCTGTAAATACTATTACTACTGACTCTTCAATTATACTCATATTTTCTCTTATATATTCTGCTAGTTTTTCTTGTATTGGTGTTCCTACTTTTTTTCTTCCATCTTTTTTAAATAATCCTGCACTTTTTACTACAATTAATTTCTTATCATACCCAAATGCTGGCATTTCTATATCTGAAATAATATTATCTATATTTGTTTCATCAAGTACTATATAATTTATTCCTAAAAGTAATTCACCAAAATTCTTTTTTATTTTATTTACACAAGTTTCTACTAAATATTGTTCATTACCATATAATAAATATAATGGCTTTAATTCTTCAAGAATACTTTTATTTAATGCATCATACGTCAAATTCATTTTATTTTCCTCTTATCTTATATTCTAGTTCATATTTTATAATAATTTTTGTTAAAAGTCTATATAATTCACTTATAAAACAATAAAAGAAATTACTATGTATATTAAAAAGAAGAAGTGATAAGTTTCATTATCACTTCTTCTTAGAACATCATTTATATATATTCTTTTTAAAGAAAGGAATATACTAATTAAATTATTTTACATTTTTAATTTGTGTTGATGTAACATCACTTTCTAAATCTGCAAATACTATAGAAACTGCTACTAATTCTCCATTACCATTATCTGATACTGTTATTTTAGCACCTGTTCCTTTTAATCCAAATGAATCTAAGTATGCTCTAGCTTCTGCTAATGCTTCTTCATCATCTGTACTAATTGAAAGTGTAGTTGCTAATTCGTCATCTGTAGCATCAACTGATACTTCTACATTTTCAAACACTGCTGGTGCAGCTTCTTTTGCTGTTACAGTAACTGTTGAAGTTGCATCTTTACTTACAGCTATTGTTTTATCTCCTGATAAATAAGCATCATCTATATCAACTGTTGCAGTACCTTTTTGTACTTCTACATCTAGGTTACCTGTTACAGCAACATTATCAGATGTTACAGCAACTGTTCCACCATTTGATAATATAGTAACTTTTCCTACTTGTCTATCTGTTCCATTACTATTTGTATCAACAAATGCTATTGTCATAGCTTGATCTTCTTTATTTTCAAATGTATAATTTGTATTTGATTCTCCATCAACTGCTATAGTTAATGTTGTATCATTAACATTTATTTTTGCATCTTGTGTAGGTGTTACATTTGTTCCATTTACTGTAGCTGTTGTATTAGCTAGTATTGTTGCATCATATGCAGATGTTCCGCTAACTCTTACTCCATTTGATACTACTACTTCTTCAGGAGTACCAGTTATTCTAAATATAGAATTTGCTCCTGTTAAAGTAATTTTTCCAGAAGTAGCATTAACTATTCTATCAAAAGATGCTGCTCCTTCTATTTCAACTTCTGTATCACCAACGTCTCCTAATGTTACTGTTGTTTCAGAAGCATTAGAACCATTTGTAGAAATACCGAATAAGTTTAAAGTTATTTTTTCAGCTGTTGCTAATTTTACAACATCTTGTGGATATAATTTCATATTTGCAACTAATTCAACTAAAGCTACAAATTCTGGTGTATATTCTGCATCTTTTCCATCTCTAAAGTCATATCTTACACCTTTAATTATTGCAAGACCATTGTCATAATAGAATGTATTTCCAACAGCATCTTCTTCTTTATCAACCATTGTTACATTGTTGATTGTTACTGATGCACGTTTTGTTCTTACATCAAATGCTTTTCCTATATAATCAGATTCTCCTGTTATTCCATCAACAGTAGCTATTAATTTGAATGCATATTCTGTGAAGTTATCTAATTTATCAATTACAACTTCATTATCCTTATTAGGTTGTATATTTCTTGTATCTACATCTACGAATTTTTTAATAGTAGAACCTGTTACTTTGTCAATTTCTGAAACTGCTTTATAAACTTCTACTTTGTATGTAGGTACTTTATCATTTATTTTAATTTCATCTAAAGTAAATGTTATAGAATTCTCACCTTCTACTGTTGCTGTCATATCTGGATTTACTACAAAAAATTCTTTTTCATCAGAAACTTTTGAACTAATAATTGGTCCATTATTTTCTTTTGCAACTACTTTTACTGTAGCTGTATAAACTTTATTATCATCAATTTTATTTGTTGGTATTGTGCAAACTGTTGATAATACATTATTTACTCTTGTTACTGTATCTGTGTGTACTGAATTTCCTTCAGCACCAAATATTTCAATATCATATTGTTCTACATTAGCTGCATCATTAGAATCTACCCAAGATAATACATATTCTGTAAGACTTGTATTAGCATTGTAAACTACATTAAATGCAACTTTTTCAGCAGCTTTTAAGTCTGTAACTTCTACTACTGCTGATTCAACTGTTGTTGAAGCATAAGTTGATCCATCATTTTTCCCTTCAACTGTAACAGCTATTTTATATTTTCCTGGTTTAGCTAACATTACATCTGAAAAATCAGCTGTTGTTACATCATCACTACCATCTTCTAATACTTCTTCTTTAACTATTTTTGTTCCATCATATAAAGTAACTTTAACATTCTTACCTGTAGTATCTTCTAAAGTCCATGTAAATACATTTTTATCTGCTGCTTTAAATGTAGGAACTACTATATCTTTTACAGCAACTTCTTGTTCAACATTACCATTTTCTTTAGATATAACATATTTTGCTGGTGTATTTGTTACACTACCATAATTATTTTCTACTACATAATATATTTCATATGCTGTATCTGTAGCTAAATCATTAGCTACAACATAATTTTCTAATTTATTTCCAGCTATATTAGCTGATTTTCCTTCTAAAAGTTCTGCTTTTGTTGGAGCAGGTGTTGTACCAACAGTAACTACTTTATAGTAAACTTTTGTAGCTGTACCTTCTCCATAATATGTTAAAGATGCAGTAGCTTTATCTGCATTTATACGATTTGTAGACATGCTTACTTCTGCTGGATTAACAGTATTTTTTACGAAAGATCCTTTTCCTACTACTTCTTTTCCATCTTTTAATTCAAAAGATATATCTCCATCAGCTAAACCACTTAAATCTTCTGTTATAGTGATTAATTTTGATGTATTTGCAGGTACTGCTACTACTACTGTTTTAGTATTAGCAGGATCTGATGAATCTGTAATTACTAAACTTAAATTTTTTGCTGTTTTGATTTCTTCTTTAAGACTTACATCTATTTTAGAAGCTGTTTCATTCATATTATTTACCATGTTATTTTCATTAACTGTAACTGTATAGTTATAGTTTTCATCAACTGGTGGATTTACAGTTGTTTCTTCTTTTGGCATTTCATCAACAACTGTGTCTACCATACCTACATTAAATCTTTTAACTCTTAATGAATCATCTGAAGTATGTTTTCCATCTCTAGCATCTACATCAGATGCAACAGTTAATAAATTATCAAAGTTTTCTAATCCTACATTATGTTTTTCAATTAATAATGCATCATCAGAAGTTAAAACTCCGTTTTTATCAACATCTCCATATACTAAAACTGTATATGTTTTTCCATCTACTTTAAATGTATCCCCTGTGGCCACTTTATTTTCATCATTTCCTTTAAAATCTGTAGCTTTTGTATATACTGTTTTTATTTCTTCAACTGTTAATGTATCATTTTTTCCATTTAATATTACTGGTACTACATTTGCTACACCACTTACTAATTCGTTATATGGTGTTTTAGCAATTTGAGTTTCAATTTCTGCTGCTAAAGTTTTTGTATTAAATACATTTAAAGTTAAAATACCTGCTAAAGCAATGCCAGAAACTATTTTAATTTTTTTGTTCATTATAAATTTTCCCCCTAAAATTTAAAATTTATATTATCTATAATTAAATTTTTAAAATAATTGCAAAAATTATTTATTGTTTAATTTTATTGTTCCTGCTACTACTGCTACTACTGTTAAAGCTATCATAGCTACTACTGCATAATTAACACCTGTTTGTGGTAATCTTGTAGGCATTCCGTTTACTGCTGGAGCTGGATTTGTTGCTACTGGAGCTGCTGGAGCTGGATTGCTTGGTGCTGGTTGTTGTTGATTTCCATTATCTGGTGTTGATGGTTCAACTGGTGTTGTTGGTTCAGCTGGTTGTTCTGGTTCAACTGGTGTTGTTGGTTCAGTTGGTTGTTCTGGCTCAACTGGTTTAGCTTTTTCAGTTACTTCTACTTTTCCTGCAAATATTCCTACTGCAGAAGCATCTTGTGAATTTGTTACATTTACTGTAACATCAGCTGTTCCAGCTTTTACAGCTGTAAATGTAAATGTTGTTTTTCCTAATCCTCCTATTTGAGACATAGAAAAATTAATTGTTCCTGCTGTTGGTTCAAATGTTACTGATGGTCCACCTACAAATTTTAATACTTCTGTATTATATGTTACTGTTCCATCTGCATTTTCTGCACTTCCAAAATCTACAGTTACTGTTACTGTGCTTTCTACTTCAGCTTTAGCGTTTGATACTGCTGTTGCTGCATTTACGTTTGTTGTAGCTGCTACTATTAATAAAACTGCAACTACGATTGTTAAAAATAATTTTTTCATTTTCATTTTTAAAAATTCCTTTCTTATTTATATATTTCTTTTTAATATCTAAATTAAGTTTTATCTATATTTCTCGTGCCTTACATATAAGCCTTGTTACTCCTCCAGGATTACATGTAATTAAAGTAGCCTCTCTCACTTCTTCTTCAGGTGGATATAAACAATCTATATCCTCTGGGTTACAAGTATATATTTTATAAATTTTATATGTAACTTTCGTTTTGGTCTCTTTATTGATTAAATCAAATGTGTCTCCTACTTCCAATTCCTTTAATCTTTTAAGTAAATTTTTGTAGTTATGACCTGTTATACAAAAATTTCCTATCCCGTTTATATCTCCTCCGTAAAACTTAGTTACTGATAAATTTAATGAAGCGTCATCTGTTTTTTCCAGAATATTCTTCTTTACATCAATTTTATCAATTACTAATTCACCAATAACTTTATAACTTCCCATTTTATTTGGTAATTCACTTACATCTACTGTTTCAAGTTCTTTTACAGTATTGATTTCAGTTACTGGATTTTCTGCTATAGTATTTGTCTCATCTGTATTTGTTGGTATGTACTCGTTAATTTTTTTACAATTCAACCAAATGCATATGGCTACAACCACTATAATAGCTACAAGAATTATTGGGATTAAAAACTTTTTTTTATTTGGTTTTTCTTCAATAAATCTTTTTCCTTTATGACTAGGCTGCTTTTCCATTTGAAATTATAGATTTCACCTCCTTTAGATACCTTTGTTTAAAGATACTTTTAAGTATCTTTAACCTATTTCAGGTTAACTCTTTAATCATTCTAATCTAAAACAGGTTAAAAGTCAATAAGTATTTTAAAATATTTTAAAATTATTGTAATAATCCTTTTAACTCATTTTTGATTAAGTTTATTGTTAAAAAAAAATTTAATTTAAACACATTATTTAACTTAATAAAAAAAAGATTTTTTTTAATAATAATAAAAAAGGAGGTAATTATTATTTTTAATAACAGATATCCAAGGATTCGCTCGCTACGTGAAGATCATGATTTAACACAAAAAGAAATAGCCAAAATCCTTAATATGTCTCAGACTGGCTATTCTAAATATGAAACTGGCGAAAATGATATTCCTTCAAAAATTTTAATTGAACTAGCAAAATATTATAAAACTTCAGTTGATTATTTGCTAGGAATTACAGATGAAACAAAACCATATCCGTAATCCAGCTGACTTTAATTTATTTTAACATCAAAAAATGGTAAATTTTAAATTTACCATTTTTATATATTAAATAAAAAAAAGACTAAAATTTTCTTAAGCTTTAAATTTGCTAGAAAACATTAGTCTTAACTTTTTATATCTTTTCTTAATTATATACTATTTTTTATCATCAAAATTTACAATCTTACTTACAAATCCTACAATTACTGTAGAATTTTGCTTTGCTATTTCTTTTGTTATAGCTTTCCCACCAACTGTAAGTGATGCTACTATTGCACTAAATACAAATTGTATTTGTGAGCTCATTCCATAATTTTCTGTAAGTTTTAATGCTATCATTGCACTTATTGCTCCACTAAGAACTCCACAAATATCTCCTATTACATCTGCACAAAAGTTAGATACTTTTGCGGAATTTCTTATCATTTTTATAGAAGTTTTTGCACCTTTTATTTTTTTACTTGCTTGTGCATGAAAATCTTCTTCATTTGCTACAGTAACTGCTACTCCTATTAAATCAAATATAACACCTACTAAAATTACTAATATTAATACTATTACTCCTAATATTATATTTAATTTTGAAATTGCTGTATTTGATATATATGAAAATAGCAATGATAGAATAAAAGTGGTAATAGCTATTCCTATTACCCATGTATTATTATTTTTTTTTGATTTCTCTTTCATAAACTTATCTTGTAATTAATTCTCCTTTTATTTTCTACATATTTAATATATATGATTTATTTTATCTCTTTATTTTTATAATTGGTAGGAATTTAAGTAAACTTTACGGTTTAGGTCTAGCAGATTTTCTCTATTTTTCACTTTTCATTACTAAAAAGCCGTTTCCGTTTAAGAAAAATATCCATCATAAGATGTCGCCAGATCACCACTTAAATCCGTACCTTAATCCTTAAATTCCCCTGCTTATCAATTTAAGCAAACACTCTAGAAATTTTCTTTGAGTATCCTTGCCTGCTATTAGTCTCTTTTGCAACAAAAGTTTCATAATCAAATATAAAAAAAATATGGCCTATATTTTAATTATATTTAAACGATTAATCCCCAGTTATCACTCAAGACAGTCATTACCACTACATAACAGATTGCGCTACATAGGTTTACCTATTCATATGAATAAGTCTCAACGAAATCAGGAATCATCTATATGCCATTACAGATTATCCTAAAATCTTTACTTTTCAAGGCCACGCAAAACTGGGCGTAATGCGCAGACACTTAAAAAACTTCGACTGATAATACTTTCTAGTAGATTTTTAGGCCCACCCTCATAACAGGAGTGATACACTAGAATAATGCACCAATGCGATATATTATATCAGTTTGATATTTTTTAAGCAAATCTTCTGCTAACTTCTTTTAAAATGAAAAAGCATTTTACTTTTGTCAAAAATCATTTTTTCTCTTTTTCTCTTTCTTTTTCTCTTTAATACTATCAAATTCACACCTAAAGATTTTTGTACTATACTAATAAAATATTACTCTACACTTTTTAAGGACTCTATCATATCTACTTTCTTTAGTGAAAAATATGTTATAAAATTAACTATAAATGTAAATATGATTGTTATTATACATGCATATAAATAACTTTGTGGTAAAATTATTCTTCTAAATCTTAGTATTCCTATTTCACAAGTTCCTAATATAAACGAATTTAAAATATATCCAAATATTAGTCCAAATACAATTCCTATTGCTGTTAATACAATAATTTCCCTTGTTACATAATCATATACTTCTTTATCATAAAATCCTAAAACTTTTATTGTTGCAAGTTCTCTAATTCTTTCACTTATATTTATATTAGATAAATTATAAAGAACTATAAATGCTAAAACACCTGCTGATACTATTAATACATATACAACTAAATTCATTGCACTTAAAGTATCATCCATTATTTGTATAAGATAGCTTGTTAAAGTTATTGATGCAATTTTAGAATCTTTTAAGATTTTTTCTGATAATTCATATTCTTTATTTTCATCTATTTTATCTATATATTTTGTTAGCAACACATTAGTAGACGCTTCTTCATTAAATAAATTCTCATACATAGCTTTTGTCATATAAACATAGTGTGATATATAATGTTCTGTTATACCTCCAACTTTTACTTTATATTCATTTTCATTGGAATTACTTAATATAATTTCATCTCCAACTTTTACATTTATTAATTGAGACAATTTATCTGTTATTATTACTTGATTATCATTTAAACTTAGCTTTTCAGCTGTTTTTATATCTTTTAATCTTATAACTTTATCTAAATCTTCTTGATTATCTACTACTAGTATTTGTGCTTCTTCCTCCAAATCTCCATGTTTTATATCATCAGAAGTTAAATAAATTTCTGTACAACTTTCTATTACTTGTTCATTCTCTAAACTATTTTTTAAAGTACTAATTTCTTCTTTTGTTAATGTATTTTTCAACCCTATAAGCATATCGTAATTATAAATGTCTATATATTGATAATCCATTATCTTAGAAATTGAATCTTTTAATCCAAATCCTGCAACTATTAATGCTGTACAACCACATATTCCTATTACTGTCATTAGAAATCTTTTCTTATATCTAAACATATTTCTTGCTGTAACTTTTTGCGTAAAATTAAATCTATTCCAAATAAATGGTATCTTTTCAATTAATACTCTTTTTCCAGCTTTTGGTGCTTTTGGTCTCATCATTTCAGCAGGTGTGCTTTTCAATTCTTTATTTGCTGTATATATTGTTGCTCCAACAATACATACAGACATTATTACAACTCCCATTGCCATATAATAGCTATTAAGTTCTATTACCATTTCAGATATATCATACATCATCTGGTACATTGATATTATTACTCTTGGGAAAAATTCAAGTCCAAATATAGCTCCTAATATTCCACCAACTAATGAGGCAAGTAAAGAATAGATAATATACTTAGACATTATCTGTATTTTATTATATCCTAGTGCTTTTAGTGTTCCTATTTGTACTCTTTCCTCTTCAACCATTCTAGACATTGTTGTTAAACTTATTAATGTTGCTATTATAAAAAATACTATTGGAAAAACCTTACCTAATTTTTCTACATTTCCTGTATCTTGAGAATAACTATTAAAACCAGAATTATCACTTCTATCAAAAATATACCATTTAGCATTTTCTATATCATTTACTTTTTCTCTTGCATCTATAAGCTTTGCTTCTGCTTCTGCTATCTTATCATTAAATTCTTGTTTTTTATCTGCTAATTCTTTTTCTCCATCTTCAATTTCTTTTTTAGCATCTTGTATTTCTTTCTTACCTTTACTAATTTCTTTTTCAACATCAGCCAATTTTTGTGCTGTCTCATTTCTTTTTTGTTCAAGTGTTGCTTTGGATGACGCAAGTTCTTGATATCCTATAGCTATTTGATTTTGTCCTGATAATAATTTATTTTCAGCTTCATTTAACTCTTTCTGAATTTGATTTAATTGTTCTTCTAATATTGCTTTTTGATTTTGGCATTCTAAAATTCCTGCATTTATTTGATCTAATTTTTCGGTTGTCATTCCATAGTTTTCTAATTCTTGTTTTTGTGCATTCATATTCGCTATTTGAGTTTTTACATATTCTATTGCTGATATAAGTTCAGTTGTATCACCTGTAGCATTTGCCAATTCTCGTTCATACTCTAAAAGTGTTGCATTTAACATTGCTAAAGTCTCATTTACTTTACTAATTGTAGATAATACATTTTCTACTAATGATTTATTTTCTTGTAACTCGCTAATTTTAGAGTTCAATGTATTTATTCCTGTTTGTATCTGAGTTATTCCAGCTTCAGCTTCTTGTTTTTTTGCAGATAATAATGCATTTCCATCATTTATTTCTGTTTGAGCTATTGCAAGCTGTGTTTCTGCAGCAGATATTTGAGCTTCAGCATTTGCAAATTCTACTTCAGCTTGACTTCTTCCCTCTGCTAATTCCTTCTCTGCATCTTGAAGTTCTTTTTCACCTTTTTTTATATCATTTTTTCCATCTGCAATTTCTTTTTCTGCATCTTGTATCTTTTTTTCTCCATCTGCTTTTTGCTCATCAAACTCAGCTTGTGCATCATTTAATTTTTGATTTGCTTTTTCTATTAATTCATTATGTCTCGCATTTTGTCTTTCTTCTTTTATTACTTCTATATTATTTTCTACTTTTGATATTAATTCATCATATTCATCACTTATTGCATTATAATTCTTACTTTCTTTTACAATAATATCTATTCCGTGTATATATATCAGATACAATATTATTTTTATTCATATACATATAATATGTAACTTTTCCTGAACCTAGTGTTGTCGTCCCTCTATCTCTTGATATGTATAAAGGGCTTTTTACTATACCCACTACTTTTAATCTTGTAGTTTTAAAAGAGCTATCTTCATCTTCTGATAGGTTTTCCCTAATTTCTATATAGTCTCCTAAATTAATTCCTTGTTTCATAATAGATTCAATAACACATTCATCTTCGTTTTGTGGCAGACTTCCTTCTATAAGTTCTAATTTATTAATATCATCTTCTATAGCATATGCTTTTACTACTACTTCTTCTTCATCTACTGTAACAAATACATCTTCACTATATGTTCCAAAAGCTTTTTCTACTCCATCTACTTTTGAAATAGCATTAACATCATCATCTGTAAGTCCTAATGTAGAAACAACATTTATATCATATACATTGTACTTATCTAAATATGTATCTAATGTTACTTTCATATCTGGACTTGTAGCCCTTACACCCGCAAAAAAGCCTACCCCCATAAATGCCATAAGTAATATAGAGATAAACCTTTTATTAGTTTTTTTAATTTGTTTTATACTATCTTTAAATAAAGCTTTTTTCATTTTCTAAAAATTCTGTCACCTTTTCTTAATTTTGTTATTTTTACATATTTATTAATAACCTGGTTTTTCTAATAATTTAAACATGTTTTTCTTATATTCTTCCACTCCTGGTTGATTAAATGGATTTACGCCTAAAAGTGAACCTGACATTGCACATGCTTTTTCAAAGAAATATATTAATTCTCCTAAATTTTCTTCATTTAATTTTTCTATTTCTATCATAAAGTTTGGTACATTACCACTAACATGTGCAAGTACTGTTCCTTCCATAGCCTTTCCATTAACATACCCTAAATCTTTTCCTGCTAAATAATTTAATCCATCTAAATTTTGATCATCTGATTGGATTGTTATTTCAGAAGAATTTGTTTTTATTTTAAGTACTGTTTCCATTAAATCTCTTCTTCCATCTTGAATATATTGACCCATTGAATGTAAGTCTGTTGTTAAATCAACTCCTGCTGGGAATATTCCTTTTAAATCTTTTCCTTCACTTTCCCCATAAAGTTGTTTCCACCATTCTGTCATATAGTGAAGTTTTGGTTCATAATTTGCTAATATTTCTATTGTTTTTCCTGATCTATATAATAAATTTCTTGCTACTGCATATTTATAACAATCATTATATTTTAAATTAGAATCTGAATATTTATCTTGTGCAAGCTTTGCTCCATTCATTAATTTATCAATATCAATTCCAGCAGTTGCGATTGGTAATAATCCTACTGCTGTAAGAACTGAGAATCTTCCTCCTACATTATCTGGAATAACAAAAGTTTCATATTTTTCTTCATTTGCTAAAGTTTTTAATGCTCCTTTTTGTTTATCTGTAGTTACATATATTCTTTTTCTTGCCTCATTTACACCATATTTTGTTTCTAGTACTTCTCTAAAAATTCTAAATGCTATTGCTGGTTCTGTTGTAGTTCCTGATTTTGAAATAACATTTATAGATACGTCTTTATCACTAATAAAATCTAATAAATCGTTCATATAAACTGGACTTAAATTATTTCCCGCATATACAATTTGTGGCATTTTTCTTTTTTCTTCTGGCATAGAATTATAGAAGCTATGTGTTAATGATTCTATAACAGCTCTTGCTCCTAAATAAGAACCACCTATTCCTATAACAACAAGCACATCTGAATCATTTTGAATTTTCTTTGCTGCTTTTTTTATTCTTTCAAATTCTTCTTTATCATAATTTGTAGGAAGCTCAATCCATCCTAAAAATTCTTTCTCGTCACTTGCTTTTTCATGTAGTTTTTCATGAATTTCAGCTACCTCGCTACTAAATTCATTAATTACATTGTCGTTTATACTTGAATTTTCATAATTAAATTTAATCATATTAAACATTTCCTTTCTTTTAGAAGTTTATCTCAAACCTCAATTTATAACATATATATTATATTTTTAATTTTCTAAAAGATTATATCATAATAAAAAATTTTTTGTACATATTTTTATATATTTTTTTGATAGACATGGTAGGTTGTTGTTTAGACATGGGGACATTGTTGTTGTCTAAAACTATGTCTCCATGTCTACCGTGTCTATCATTTTTTAATTGACTTTTTATAATTAAAGCTATATTATATTAAGTGTTTTTTAATAAAATAAAAGGAGATTATATATGGCATTTGACGGTTTTATTACAAAATCTGTTATTTCTGAACTTGAAACTTCACTTATTGGAGCAAAAGTAAATAAAGTATTTGAACCTACAAAAAATGAAATTATTTTAGGTCTTTATAATAATGGAATAAATTATGCTTTAGAACTTTGTGCTAATCCAGAATTTTGTAGAATTTGTTTGACTACTCATTCAAAACCTAATCCACAAAACGCATACAATTTTTGTATGTTACTTAGAAAATATTTAACTGGAGGAAAAATAATTAGCATATCTAATTATGATTTAGAAAGAACTATAGAAATAAAATTTGAAGTTTATAATGAATTAAATGATTTAGTAACAAGAAAAATATTTATAGAAATTATGAGTAGACAAAGTAATATTATTTTAACAAATGAAAAAAATATTATTATAGATACTTTAAAACATTTTGATAATAAAGCCCGAGAACTTTTACCTGCTCATGAATATACTTTTACACCTACTACCAAAATCAGTTTTATTAATATAGAATCTTTTGAAGAATTTGAAAATATTTTAAATTCTCAAGAAGAAAAGTCTTTAAATAAATTTTTTATGAATACTTTTATTGGTTTTAGCAAACCTTTTATTAAAGAAAATTTAAAAATTTTAAATATTTCAGATACAGATTATTCTAATGAAGATTTAAAACTTATATATAATCATATTAAAAACATTATTAGTAATATGGGAACTCCTAACGTTTCTTGCAAACAAATTTCTGATAAAGATTATACTCTTGTTTTAAATACTGAAAACAATAACGAAAATAATTTAAGTATTAATTTCTTTTTAGATGATTTCTATTTTAATAAAGAGCAAAATTCAGTTTTTATAAATTCAAGAAATAGTTTACTTAAGATTGTTTCTACTTCTTTAAAGAAAGTATACAAAAAAATTGAAAATATAAATTCTAAACTTAAAGAATGTGACGAAATGGATACTTTTAGACTATATGGTGAACTTCTAACAGCCAATTTATATAAAGTAAATCCTAATGAAAACCTTGAGAAAATTACTGTTGATAACTACTATAATGAAAATAAGCCTACAGTTATTCCCTTAGATAAAAGTATATCAATACATAAAAATATTGAAAAATATTTTAAAAAATATAATAAATTAAAAAATGCTCTTTCTATTGTATCTGAGCAAAAAAAGGAAGCGGAAAAAGAACTAGATTATATTGAAAGTATTGTATTTAATTTAGGAAATAGTAGAACTCTTAGTGATATAAATGAAGTTTATGAAGAAATTGCTGAAAATATTTCCACTAAAAAAGCTCTTTCTCAAAAAGAAAAAAATAAAACTCCTAAAAAGAAAGCTAAAGATTCTATAATTGATTTGGACAGTATTGATATTGGAAAATTTAAAATATATATAGGAAAAAATAATATCCAAAATGATTATCTAAGTTTAAAATTTGCAAACCCAAATGATATATGGTTTCATACTCAAAAAATACATGGTAGTCATATACTTTTAAGAAATCAAGAGAACTTAGAAGTTTCCGATATTCCAGAAGATGTTTTATATAAATGTGCTGTTTTAGCAAAACAAAACAGTAAAGCTTCTAACAGTTTAAATGTACCAGTAGATTATTGTTATGCTAGATATGTAAAAAAAGTTTCTGGAGCAAAACCTGGTATGGTTATTTATAACAATTTTAAAACTATAATTGTAAAATAAAAACACAAAATCCCCCAAAAGGGGATTTTATGTTTTTGTTACATTTTTTGGACTAAAATCAAATATGAGACAAATTTCGTGAGATAAGATTCAGATGCTGTATTCAGATATATTCAACTGTGCTGGTGTTTTTATCCATTATCCACAATTGCGTATTATATTTTTCCTGTGGATTAAAAGCAATCCATATCGGAGAAAACATCATACAGATAGCTGCACTTTTTTTCTCAGCAATCCTCCGCTCAAAAGCATTCACATTGAGCTCTTCTGGAGTATATTTTCCTCTGATTACAACCAAGTTGCAGTTCTCTGGCGCCTCTGATACCAGCTGATCAACCCAATTTTTACGTGCTTTTCTTTGAATATCACTTTGTAAATTATAAAGTGATATTCTTTTAACTTTTACCGTCTCTCTCTCCTCTTCAATCATATCACACGCCTGCTTACAATTTCTAAAAACGAATTCAGGCACATGATATAATGATGCTACAAATTCACTGAAATCAGTATCCCACCGTTTCTGTAAATCATTCTCCAGCTCTTCAATTAAGCCATTCAGTTCTTCCACTTCTTTGCACCATTGTTCGTATATAGCCCGAACTTCATTCCACCTTTGTTCAAACTTCTTTTTCCCCCACAACGGCTGCTTGATGTTGTTTTTTGTCAAAATTTCTTCAAATTTCTTCATTTGATTTTCCTCTTTCTTTTCTTAACAATTTATGATAATGCTAAAAAAATTAATTAATATACTCCTTGCAATACCATAAAACATAAAACGCTACAATATTATTATACTATATTTTATGTAAAATTTCAAATCTAAAAAAGTTACTTTCATTAAAAAAAGTAACCTTGTATAGAAATTCTATTGAATATTTATAATATAAATCCTTCTGCAATATTTTATTTTTTCTTCACTAATTCATAAGTATCTTTTGCTATTATTAATTCTTCGTTTGTTGGAATTATATATATTTTTACTTTAGAATCCTCTGTAGAAATACATTTTTCTTTTCCTCTTGTTTTATTTGCTTCTAAGTCTAATTTTACTCCAAATGGTTCTAAATATTTGCAAATTCTTTCTCTTGTTTCAATTCCATTTTCTCCAACTCCACCTGCAAAAGTTAAAACATCTAATCCACCAAGTGAAATTACATATTGTCCTATATATTGAGCTATTTTATATGCTTGACTTTCAAGTGTAAGAATTGATCTTTGGTCTCCCATATTATATCCATCTTCAATATCTTTATAATCTAATGATACTCCAGATACCCCCCAAGCTCCTGATTGTTTATTTAGTATTTCTTCTATATCTTCTGGTCCTAAATTATCTCTTTTCATAATGTATGGAATTATTGCTGGGTCTATATCTCCACATCTTGTTGCCATTGGAATACCAGCAAGTGGTGTTAAGCCCATACTTGTATCAACAGATTTTCCACCATCTATAGCACATATTGAAGCTCCTTGACCTAAATGACAATTTATTACTTTTAAGTTTTCTTTATTTTCTCCTATAAGCTCTGCAACTCTTTGATCTACATATCTATGACTTGTTCCATGAAATCCATATTTACGAATTTTATAACTTGTGTAATATCTATATGGTATTTGATATACATATGCTTTTGCTGGCATTGTTTGATGAAATGCTGTATCAAATACTGCTACCATTGGAACATTTGGTAATGCATTTCTCGCAGCTTTTATTCCTGCTACTCCTGCTGGATTATGAAGTGGTGCTAAATCTATACATTTTTCTATTTCACTGATAACTTCATCATCTATTATAACAGACTCACTAAACATTTCTCCACCATGAACTATTCTATGTCCAACTGCTCCTATTTCATCTAAACTTTTTATTAAATTATATTCTGGCTTTTGTAAAACTTCTAAAACAAAACTTATTGCTTCATCATAATCTCTGGCAATATGCAACAACTCTTCTTTGTTTCCATTTATATTTAATTTAAGTGTTGTTTTCATTCCACCTATTCTTTCAAAATTTCCTTTTGCCATTCTTTCATTTGTATCCATATTTATAAGTTGAAATTTAAGTGAAGAACTTCCACAGTTTAAAACTAATATTTTCATAAATTATTTCCTTTCTAGGTTTTATATTTTCATACCAATTTTAACATTAATTTAATCACTTAACAATAGCAAAACTAAAGTTTTTTATCTGTTCTTCTAATACAAATGTTACTAAGTACTTTATTTAATATGAGAATTCAAAGCACTTTCATATTGAACAAAAGTGGACAATATCTAATATGAAAAAAAATAAAACCTTACTGAATTGTCTACGTATTTGTTCGTGCGCCAATTTTACAAAATAAAATTGTGTGCAAAATTAGCCGAAAGCTTTATATTATAGAATTACTGAGCAATTTACTATAATATAATAAAGTACTACTTCTATAAAAGTAGTACTTTAGAATTAATTTCTTGTTAATTCATATGTGTCTTTTGCTATTATAAGTTCTTCATTTGTTGGAACAATATATAATTTAATTTTTGAATCATCACTGCTAATTTCTGCTTCTTCGCCCCTTATTTTGTTTCTTTCTTTATCTAATTTTACCCCAAAAAATTCTAAATATTTGCAAATTCTTTCTCTTTCTTCAAATCCATTTTCTCCAATTCCACCTGCAAAAGTTATATAATCTACACCATTTAATGTAACAATAAACTTTGCTATATATTGTGCTATTATATATGCTCTACTTTCTAATGCTAATATAGACCTTTCATCACCTTCAATTGCCATTCTCTCAATATCTCTAAAATCAGTTGAAACACCAGATACTCCCCAAGCTCCCGATTCTTTATTCATTATTCTTAGCATTTCATCTGGTTTTATATCATATAATTTCATAACTGTTGGTATTATTGATGGATCAACATCTCCACATCTTGTTCCCATTGGAACTCCAGCAAGTGGTGTAAGTCCCATAGTTGTGTCTACAGAAATCCCTGAATCTATTGCACATAAAGATGCGCCTTGTCCCAAATGACAATTTATTACTTTTAAATCTTTTCTTCCAGTTATTTCTTCAATTCGTCCTGCCACATATCTATGTGATATTCCATGAAAACCATATTTTCTTATTCTATAATCCTCATAATATTTATATGGTAATTGATAAATAAAAGCTTTCTCTGGTATTGTTTGATGAAAAGCTGTATCAAATACTGCTACCATTGGTTTGTTCGAAAGTAATTTTTGACAAGCTTCTATTCCTGCAAGACCTGCTGGATTATGTAATGGAGCTAAAGTTACACAATCTTCAATTGCTTTTATGACTTCATCATCTATTAATACAGAGTTTTTAAACTTTTCTCCACCATGAACTATTCTATGTCCTACAGCTACTATTTCATCCAAACTATTTATAACATTATATTCTTCACTTACTAATAAATTTAATATTTCTGCTATAGCTTCATTAAAATCTCTTGCAGGATGTTCAATAACTGTTTTATTTCCTCTTACATTAAAACGTAATGAAGATCTTGCACCACCAATTCTATCATAATGACCTTTCATTATTCTTTCTTGCTTTTCCATATCTATTAATTGACATTTTAAAGAAGAACTGCCACAATTTAGAACTAATATTTTCATTACATTTTCCTCCTTTATTTTAAAAAAATATATAATTAGAAAAAATCTAATAAATGTATTTTGTGTAATCTTTATGTAAAAAAATAGGCACGCAAAACGTGCCTTCTACTCTATCCTTCTACAATTCTTTTTGTATCTCTTGCTATAACCATTTCTTCATCTGTTGGAATTACAAACGCTGAAATCTTAGAATCATCTGCTGAAATCTTCGTTTCTTCACTTCTTACATTATTTCTCTCTAAATCTAATTTTAATCCCATCCATTCTAAATTTTCACAAATTTTCTTTCTAATATTTATTTGATTTTCTCCTATACCACCTGTAAATACAACCGCATCTATCCCTTTTAATGATACTGCATATTTTGCAACAAATTGAGCAATAATTTTTGTAAATAATTCTATTGCAACTTTTGCTTTTGGCTTATCATCTTCATATGAAGCAAGTTCTATTTCTCTAAAATCTGGATTTAATCCTGTTATACCATATAATCCTGATTTTTTATTTAATACAGTAGTTACTTCTTTAGTAGTTAAATTTTCTCTATCCATTATTTCTGTTACAACAGCAGGATCTAAATCTCCACAACGTGTAACCATTGCAATTCCACTTAAAGGAGAAAGTCCCATTGATGTTTCAATAGATTTTCCACCATCTATAGCACATATTGATGCACCTTGGCCTATATGACATGTAACTATTTTTAATTCTTCTATAGGTTTACCCATTAATTTTGCACATAATTTTGATACATACTGATGAGATGTACCATGAAAACCATATTTTCTTATTCCATATTTTTCATAATACTCATAAGGAATTGGATACAAATAATTTTCTTGTGGAATTGTTTGATGGAAAGCTGTATCAAATACACCAACCATAGGAACTCCTGGCATAGCTTTTTGACAAGCTCTTATTCCACGTATTGTTGCTGGATTGTGAAGTGGTGCAAGTGGTGAGCAAGAATCATATTTTGAGATTACATCTTCATCTATTTTAACCGATTCACTAAATTTTTCCCCACCATGGCATAATCTATGTCCTACTGCTGATATTTCTGATAAATCTTTTATTACCCCATAATCATTATGAACTAATTGTTCTAATACTATTTTTAAAGCTTCTTCATGATTCATTACAGGAACTTTTATAACATATTTTTCTCCATTAACTTTATGAGTAACAAAAGCTTCTTGTTCTCCTATTCTTTCAAAATTTCCTTTTGCTAAAAGTTTTTCTCCATCCATATCTATTAATTGATATTTTAATGATGAACTTCCACAGTTTACTACTAATATTTTCATTTTAAATTTCCTTTCTTATACGTGATTTTTCATAAAAATTAAGTATTAATCTAAATTGTATTTATTTTAAAAATTAATTTAGAGCAAGTATCACTAGGCAAAGTTTGAGAAAAATTAATTAGCGTACAAGTTATACGTGATTTAATTTTTCGATAACTTTAGCGACGTAATACGCAAAACTATCAATTAATTTTTATTGAGCTTGGACTGCAGTAATAGCAATAACTCCTGCAATATCTTCACTAGAGCATCCTCTTGATAAATCATTTACTGGTCTTGCAATTCCTTGGCAAAGTGGTCCATAAGCTTCTGCTTTTCCTAATCTTTGAGTTAATTTATATCCTATATTTCCAGCATTTAGATCTGGGAATATTAATGTATTAGCATCTCCTGCAACACTACTATTTGGTGCTTTGCTTTTTGCAACTTCTGGAACTATTGCTGCATCTAATTGTAATTCTCCATCCACTTTCATTTCTGGATACTTTTCTTTTATCATGTTAGTTGCATCTATAACTTTTTGAGTTAATTCTGATTTTGCACTTCCCATTGTAGAATAAGAAAGCATTGCTACTTTTGATTCTTTTCCTACTAATTGTTCAAAGCTTTTACTTGAAGATTTTGCTATCTCTACAAGTTCCTCTGCTGTTGGATTTTGATTTAATCCGCAATCTCCAAAAACAAATACTCCATCTTCTCCATATTCACAATTTGGTACTACCATTAGAAAGAAAGCTGATACTAATTTTGTTTCTGGAGCTGTTTTTAAAATTTGAAGTGCTGGTCTTAAAGTATCTGATGTTGAATGAATAGCTCCAGAAACAAGTCCATCTGCTTCTTCTAATTTTACCATCATCATTCCAAAATACACTTCATCTTTTACTAGTTCTTCTGCTTTTTCTAGTGTCATACCTTTTTCTTTTCTAAGTTCATATAATTTTTCTGCATATATTTTGCTTTTTTCTGATTTTAAAGGATCTATAATTGTTGCTTTTGAAATATCTAATCCCTTATCATTTGCCATTTTTTTTATATTTTCTTCATTTCCTACTAAAATTATATCAGCATATTCTTCTTTTAAAGCAGTAGCTGCTGCTTCAATTGTTCTTATATCACTTGCTTCTGGTAATACAATTTTTTTAATATTATTTTTTGCTCTTTGTTTTATTGTATCTATAAAGTTCATTACATTTCCTCCATAAATATTTTACTAAAATTTTTTATATTAAAATTTTATCTTATGCTTATCCATGTTCTTTACAAATTTTATTAAAATTTATCTATTATTCTTTGTATATTCTTTACAATATTTTTTTACTGGACAATCGCTACATTTTGGATTTCTTGCTATACAAATATTTCTTCCATGCCATACAAATAAATGATTTACATCATAATAGTACTCTTTTGGTATTTGTTTTAATAAATCTTGTTCTATTTTTTCTGGCTCTGTCTGTTTAGAAAAGCCCATTTTATTTGAAATTCTTTTTGCATGTGTGTCAACAGCTATTCCTTGTGGATTATGAAATGCTTCTAACATAATTACATTAGCACTTTTTCTCCCAACTCCTGGTAGACTTTGCAATTTTTCCATATCTTCTGGAACAATTCCCTTATATTCTTCTATTAATTTTTGACTACATGCTTTTATATTTTTGGCTTTATTTTTATAAAATCCACAAGGATGTATTATTTCCTCTAATTCTTTTATATCAATTTCTGCTAATTTTTCTGGTATATTATATTTTGAAAAAAGTTTAGGTGTTGTTTTATTTACTCTTTCATCTGTACATTGTGCAGAAAGCATTACAGCAATCATCATTTCAAATGGAGTTGTAAAATCTAAACTGCATGTTGCATCAGGATAAAATTCTTTTAAAATTTTTATTATTTCTATTGCTTCATCTTTTTTCTTCATTTTAAAACACATTCCCTTCTCGCTTTGCTTCAAAGGCTCCTATAATCATGAAAAACTTTATTATTTTTCCAAATTATATCCAATTACTTAAGAAATAACTTCTTGTTCTTGTTTTACAATATTTTCTTTTTTAGAAAATATTGTACTTAAAATAACTTTAAATCCATAAGCAATAATTATAAATCTAATTACTCCACCTACTACTGGTATAAATCTTATTAATTCTATCACAAGATATACTGCAAGTGCTAAAACAAATTTCATTACATTTGAACATGATTTTTGAGTTAATTTTAATATTATTCTTGAAATTTTTAATGCTGCTATTGGTATACTAATGCAAAGTGCTATAACATATAATGCTATAATTAAAAATCCTATTGGTAATCCTACTAAAGTAATTATTAAAACAATTGCTATTATTGGTACTAAAATTGTTACCCCTAATCCTACTAAAATATCTATAAAATAATTTTCTTTTTCATTATTTTCTTTATTTTTTGTAATATTTGACCATACTAAAATTATTACTATTGCAGTAAAAGCTTTTGAAAAAATGCTTATTACATTTGAAAATGTATCTGATGTATTTTCGTATTTTTCTGGAAGTTTTATTTCTATCATTTCACCAATATTATCAGGATTTTGTACATTTATTTCTCCAGAATAATAAATTTTTTCTGCTACACCTCCTGTTGCACTATTATTTATATTAGTTTTACTTGATGTTGAATAAAAATTACGATATGAATATCCATTAAATTCACATGTTTCTGATGCAACTCTTATATCTCTATAAGTATATGAATTCTCACCAAATGTAACTTTATTTCCTGCTACATATACATCATTCGCTCCTGAATTAATCTCTACAATATTTCCACATGCATATATAGAACCTGATACATTAGCATTTATTGTTACATTCTCCCCACATACAAATAAATTTCCTGTTATTGCAAGTGAAGATATAGTAATATTTTTACCAATTACATATACATTTCCATCTACTAATTTATCATATACTATATCTTGTTCACACAAATACACATCATCTTCAATATATTCCATTTCATTTTCTACATAAGACACTCCATCTGGTACTACATTATCTGATATAGGCATTACACCATCTTCACTAATTTCATCAGTTGTCCCATCTAAAACTTCTGACTCACTATTTAAATCTCTTGGTTGAATTTTACTGTCATTTACCTCTGTAGCAAATACAGTATTTGATACTAATAATATCAATACTAACATAATTAAAAATTTTGCTATTCCTTTCTTTTTCATTCTCTTTCCTCCTAAAATATATAATTTTTATTTAAAATTAAAACAATAAAGTCTATTCAATTGTAAAATTGCTGAATAATTTATATTTTTCTACTATAATATAAAAATATTTTTAATTAGTAATTTATATAATATTTATTAATCTCTCAAACTATTTACAGCTTCAGCAATATTTTCAGATGATGTTAAATAACTTCCTACAGCTAACATATTTGCACCTGCTTTAATAGCTTCTTTTGCAGTTACATCATTTATTCCACAGTCTACTTCTATGTCTATATCTAAATTATTTTCACATACATATTCTTTTAATTCTTTTACTTTTTCTAATGTTTCTGGCATTAATTTCTGTTTACCTTTTCCTGGATTTGCAGTCATTATTAAAACCATATGTATATACTTTAAATACTCTTTTATTTCATCTATACTTGTAGCTGGATTTATTGCAATTCCAACTTTTGAACCACAATTTTTAATTTCATCTATAATATTTTTTACTCTTCCTTCATCTTTTACTGCTTCTATATGAAATGTTATAATTTTAGGTTCTAACATTGAATATTCATCTATAAATTCTTCAATATCTTCAACCATTAAATGCACATCTAGTCCTAAATTTGATATATGAGAAATTGTTAATGCATAATCTTTCATTATTTCTGTTGTATTCTTTTCAACAAATTTTCCGTCCATAACATCTATGTGAAAATAATCTATTTTTGCTACTTCCAAATTATATAACGTTCTAATTGCATTTTCTTTTTCTAAACTTAATAATGACGCTGAAACTTCTACCATTTTATCTCCTATTCTCAAAATATGAGGCATGATTTTATTCTTTTTTATCATGCCTCCATGTTTTTGTTTATTTATCTACATTTATTGTTTGATCACCTTTTTTGAAATCAACTGTTTGAGTAAATTTAGTTACACCATTTACTTTTACTTTTACCTCTTTTACTCCAGATGCTGTCCAAGTTTGAGAAATATCTGTTTTAGTCATGTTATAACTATTACTTAATATTATGTCTTCTCCAACTTCAATTACAACAGTTGCTTTTTCAACTTCTGGTACTGTTGTATTTTGAACTGTATTACCAAATTCGTCTGTCTTTTGTTCTGTAACTGGTTTTGGCTCTGTGTAATTCATTAATGATTTTAAATTTACATTTACTGTTAGTGTTGATCTTGTAGGTTGTTTATTTACAACAATATTTACAGATCCTCCTTCTTTTATTGTTTTATTTGTTGGATTTTGAGAAATAACTACTCTATCAGATTTTGATGCATCTTCTTCATAAGTTATATTTACTACTAATCCTAAAGCACTTAATGTTTGATATGCTTTTTCTTCTGAATCTCCTACAGTATTTGGTACTACAACATCTTTATATGCACTTCCTTTACTTACTGTTACATTTACAATTGTTGTAGCTGTAATTTCTTCCCCTGCTTCTGGATCAACATCAATTACTATTCCAGCTTCTACTGTTTCACTTGTTTCTTCTTTTATTTCATATTTTAATTCTAATTCATCTAATTCATCTTTAACATCTTCTATAGATCGGAAGAGCGTCGTGTAGGGAAAGAGTGTTTGGACTCGTGT